>JAKSCN010000321.1 GCA_022360595.1 Chromatiales bacterium | reverse complement strand
CGCCTTCGGCATTCAGACGATCTTCAGGAATAGCCGCAAAGCCCCGCTCAACACCCAAAGTGCTGCGCATATAGTCATCGTCCTGCCAAGCCTTCAAACAAGCGAGCACTTGGGCAGCAAAGGCCTCATTGATCTCCCAGTAGTCGATATCACCCACATCCAACCGGTTGCGCAGCAGCAGAGCAGCCATGGCGTGCACCGGACCCAGCCCCATAATGGTGGGATCCAGCGCCGACCACTCACAATCGATCAACCGGGCAACCGGTGTTAAGTGGTATTTTTCTACAGCCGACTCCGATGCCAATAGCACCATCGCCGCACCATCGGTGATTTGAGCACTGTTACCCGCGGTGACCGCTCCCACTTTACGATCAAACACCGGTTTCAACCGGGCTAGCTTTTCCAGCGAACTATCGCTACGCAGGCCGTTATCATGCTCATAGAGGGTGCCATCCGATGTGATTACCGGCTCTATTTCACCCGGAAAACCCTGCTCGGCAGCGACCTCGAGCCGTCGATGACTGGCCAATGCAAACTCATCCATCTGATGGCGGCTTATCCCAAACTGCCAGGCCAACTGCTCGGCAGTCTGCCCCATGGAAAGCCCAACTGTCGGATCGGTCAGCCCGCGCACCAGCGCAATAATTGGCTGCAGATGCAGTGGCCGCAACTGGGTTAGCAATCTGCCCTTTACCTGCCACCGTTTGGCGCTGCTCCAGGCAGCAAACCAACGGGTCAGCGCTTGGTTGAAGATCAGCGGATAGTGACTCATCGCTTCAGTACCACCTGCCAGGATCAGGTCAGCCTGACCGGATGCGATCGCTTGTCGTCCACTGTCAATCGACTGCATGCCCGACGCACAATTACGCTGAACACTCCAGGCGGGAACCTGGTGTCCACAGCCGAGCCGCAGCGAGATCACCCGAGCAATATTGGCCTCATCATGGCTGGGCGCCACACAGCCCACAATCACCTCATCCAGTTGATCGGGGTGAAACGGCTGACGCGCCAGTAGCGGTCTCCCACACTGCACGGCCAAATCTGCAGCCGACAACGGTCCGGGTTTACCCTCAACACGCAGAAAAGGTGTTCGAGCGCCGTCGACGAGATAGACCTTCTGGCCCAGTTGTGCTGATGTTTCCGTAGGCATAGTTCTTCACTCCTCGATCAAACTGCATAGATGTTCTTATCATTCGACGCGACACCCACCTGTGCGCGGGGGGCTTTCCCATAGTCTTCAAAGGCATCGACTTGAATCGCCTTATCACGCAAACAATCCATGGTCTGCATCGCCTCAACCTGCTGTTGGCTCAAAATACCTTCAGCAACGGCATCTCTGAGCAGAGCCTCTTGGGTATCACCGCGGATCAACCGATTGCGCTGGGCGGCCCTGAGTACACCTTCAATATCCTTGACCGCTTCAGCCTGCTCCAGAGCACGCTCCAACACACCGCGTGGATCATCCATCTCACTGGTGGTGTAGATACCCTCAGTGAGGCGATCACGCACACCGGATGAACTCAGAATGGTGCGTGCCGCAGCATGGCCTGCGCTGTCATCCGGTACACTAAAAGGCATGCCCGTGGGGAAGATGATCAGACGCAATACCCAGCCGAGTGGTGGGAACGGGAGATTGTGAAACAGTGAACGCAACGCCTCTTGCATTCGATAGAGGCTATCCTCCACGGTCCAGTTGACCAGGGCGAGATCCGCTTCGTGAGCACCTTGCACCTGATAGTGCTTGAGCACCGCCGAGCTTAAATAGAGTTCACTCAGCACATCCGCCAGACGAGCCGACAGCCGTTCTTTGCGTTTAAGCGAACCACCCAACGTCATCATGGCCACATCGGCTGACAGAGCAAATGCACTACACATCCAATTCAAGTGTTGGAAGTGACGGCGGGTTTTGCTGTCTCTCGCCGGTGCATAGGAGAAACGCCCCCTGGCCAGGCCCAGCAAGAGTGAACGGGCGCTGTTACCGATCAGAAAAGCGATATGGCGAAACAGTGTGCTATCGAATGCCTCCACTGCCGCTTCCCGGTCGGGGTTATAGGCGGCCTCTATCTCTTTCAGAATATAGGGGTGACAACGAATAGCACCCTGACCAAAGATGATCATACTGCGGGTGAGAATATTGGCTCCCTCGACAGTAATGCTGATGGGCACGGCCTGGTAGGCGCGGCCCACTAAATTGCTTGGGCCGAGACAGATGCCGCTACCACCGTGAATATCCATTGCATCGTTAATCACCTGGCGATAACGCTCAGTGAGGTGGTATTTGATAATGGCTGAGATGACCGAGGGTTTCTCACCCTGATCGATCGCCTGCAGGGTAAAGAGGCGCGCCGCATCCATCTGATAGGTGAGGGCGGCAATACGCGCCAACGGCTCTTCCACCCCTTCGAAATATCCGATTGGCAGATTGAACTGACGCCGCACCCGCGCATATGCGCCGGTATAGCGACTGGCCATTTTACCGGCGCCGGTAGCCAGTGCCGGCAGCGAAATACCGCGCCCCTCGGCCAGGGATTCAACCAGCATCTGCCAACCTCTGCCGATCCCCTCTTCACCGCCGATAACCCAATCCAGTGGAATAAAAACATCGCGTCCACAGTTTGGGCCGTTTTGGAAAGGAATATCCAAGGTAATATGGCGGTTACCAATTTCGATCCCGGGCGTGTCAGTGGGTATCAGTGCTACAGTAATTCCCAAGTCATCCCTTTCACCGAGCAAGTGGCTTGGGTCTTCCAGCTTAAAGGCCAGACCCAATAGTGTCGCCACCGGCCCCAAAGTGATGTAGCGTTTCGACCAATTGAGGCGGATACCCAGAATTCGCTCACCCTCGAATTCACCGTGGCAGATAACCCCTTTATCCGGCATGGCGGTGGCGTCACTGCCAGCATCAGGACCCGTGAGCGCAAAGCAGGGAATCTCTTCCCCGTTGGCCAATCGGGGCAGGTAATACTGTTTCTGCTCTTCCGTTCCGTAGTGCAGCAGCAGTTTGGCGGGCCCCAGGGAATTAGGCACCATCATTGTCACGGCCGCCGTAATACTCTTACTGGCAATTTTCATCACCACTTGCGAGTGGGCCAAGGCGGAGAACTCCAGACCACCATACTCCTTCGGAATGATCATACCGAACATGCGTGATTCACAGATAAACCGCCAGATCTCCCTGGGTATGGTCTTATCGTGGTGGGTGATCTGCCAGTCATCAATCAGCTTACACAGCTCTTCGACCGGGCCATCCAGATACGCCTGCTCTTGCGGAGTCAATTCAGCCGGCTCCATGTCGAGCAGTTTGTTCCATCTCGGTTTGCCTCTAAACAGCTCGGCATCCCACCAGATGGTGCCTGCATCGAGCGCCTCCTGTTCGGTTGTCGACATAGGAGGCAGTACCCGTCTGAACTGAGTCAGCAAGGGCTTGGTAATAAAGTGCATGCGCACCGACCTTACCCCTAGGAAAAAGAGCAGCAGGGCAACTATACCGCCCGGAATCAACAACAGCAGCGATATACCCGTATGCAGCGAAACACCCATAAACAGCAGCGCGATCAATAGCGGTACCGCAGGGTAGGGGGCTCGCAGATTGGCCATAACCCAGAGTGCAGCCAGTACCAAGGTTGCAGTGATGAGTAGCGTCATGTCACCCCCCTCGTTTCAGTTGAGTATCTTGGGACTTACGCCGAAACGGCAGGCGATTAGCAAAATTTTTTTTCTTCTCGATCGATGTGATTGATTGAGGCTGTTCTATCACATCAGCAGCGATTGCAGCCGCAGTTGCCTGTTCAGCAAGCTGAGCCTGCTCAAGAAAGTCTTCTTCATCGTTATAGACTGATCCATTCTCAGCCCAGGGAAGTCTGCGGTAGACCCCAAGGTCATCCAGTCCCAGAAACGGATACTTAATGATGTTGAAATAGGGTGAATAGTCAAAATCCTTTGGCGTAAACAGCCGTGGATTGCGCTTATAGAAGCGTAAATTGCCATCCTCACTGCGATCGATAAACGGCAGAATCGGGAAGTTTACTTTGTTGAATGCCGCTGCCAACAGATAGGAGCAGACGGTGCGCGTAGTTGCCCCGGCATGATGCTCGAACAGAGTAGAGCGCCAACGGCGCGGGAGTATGCTCCACGGAAAAAAGAAGCGGGCCAGATCCAGTAACTGACGAACGTCGTAATCAGTACCGAGATGTTTAATCGCATAAGCTGTCACTTTATCAGCATCGGCCGGCGAGAGCCCCGCAGGGCGGCAGATGCGCAGATGATCGTGCTTATATTTTGAGACTGGCACGACGACAGTGCCTTCCCCCAGTATTGCTTCTACCAACAGCCGTTCGTTTTTTTCACCGTGATAGTGCTGTCTGACCGTGTAGCGAAGCTCTTCATCTTCGATATCGTGCATACGCCCAATATAGAGTGCCGAGTGGGTCCAACTACTCTGAGTAATCAGCTTAATGACTTCGCTGATACGACTACGTCCTTCGACCAAAACCACATCCCCCGGACGCAGTTCATAGCTGAGTCGATTGAAATCGCAGAGCGGCACAGAAGAGGGTGGTCCCTCTTTTACCAGCCACTCGCACAGCTTATCCCATATCCATCTAAGCGCTCTTCTCATCCTAATAACCTAGTTATAAACTATGTTATTAGTATAGACACTACAAAAAGCAGGAGTATTCGTATGTCTTGAAAAAAGAGGGTTTTTCTAATTTGTATGAATTTTTATATATTTTAAATACAGTTAGTTACTGAATATATCTAATGCTATTTATTGATAAATTGAGCAATTAGATCAAAAACCCGGTCTATTTCCTCTGCTGTATTGTAGTAATGTGGGGAGAATCGAACCCCACCACCACGTAAGGCACAGATCACTTTCTGGTCCATCAAATTCCGATAAAGTGACTCGGCATCACAGGGCTTTGGGCGGAAGGTGACAATGCCGGAACGTCTGTTAGCCTCCGTAATAGAGACCAGCTCTAGCCCTTCATTCTCTGTCACACGATTGATAATGCACTGTGTATTTTCTTGGATCTGCTGCCAGATATGATCGATGCCAACATCTTTAATATGCTGCAAACTGGCGCGAAGAGCGTGGATACCCAGCATATTGGGGCTGCCACACTCAAAACGCGTTGCATCCGAAGCCGGTTTCCATTTTTTTTGCGTATAGTCGCCCCGCTTTTCCACCATATGCCAGCCAAACTGATGTAACTCCAATGCCTCAACTAGCGTTGGGCGACAGTAAAAAATAGCGATGCCTTCCGGTCCCATCAGCCATTTGTGGCCATCGGCCATGACAAAATCGGCTTGGCAGCTCTCCACATTGAACGGTATCGCTCCCAGGCTTTGAATAGCATCAACACAGAAGAGAATGCCATTGGCTTGGCAAAATGCACCTATCTTATCCAGATCACAATAAAAGCCATTCGCGTACTGCACAGAGCTGACGGTAATCAGGCGGGTACGCTCATCGCACCGTTCAAAGAGCGCTTGTTCAGGATCATCGGCTGAGATCAGATCGACATAGCGTATCTCCACACCTCTCTCAGCCAGGGATTCCCACGCAATGCGGTTAGAGGGGAACTCATCATCGAAACTGACAATATTATCGCCCGATTCCCAAGAGAGACCGCGAGCCACGACGGAGAGCGCCTCTGATGTGCTTTTCAGCAGTGCTATGGCTTCTGGCGACGGAGCATTAAGCAACCAGGCCGCCAGCTCCCTAAGTTCTGATTCAACAACCATCCAGGCGGGATAGTGAGTCGCTCCATAGGTTTGATTCTCTTGGGCAAAATCCCGCACCGCTTCAGCCGTTTCAACCGGCCACGGGGCAACTGCGGCATGATTCAGATAGATAACATCGGAGGAAAGCTGGAAAGGCATCTTGTCACTCTTTGAAACAGTGGGAACACAGTAGATCTTTATTGTACAGTTAAAGCGGGAACAGCGACTAACGAAGAAAGAAGTGGGAGATTCCCCCGTGCACTTAGCTTTCTACTCAGTTTTGATACTGATCTGCACACTTATGCCTGTTGGGCTGATACTGGCGGAAGAGGCCAAAGAGGCTGAAGAGTTCATCAGCCTGACTCTAGAAAACGATTTATGGGGCAGTGGGGAGGATCGCCACTATACCCACGGCACCAAGATTGGTTACCTGACTACCGATGTTCCCGAGTGGCTCAACGCTATCGGCGAGCAGTGGTTGTGCGACAGTTGCCGGGATGAGAGCGCCGTTGAATTTGTATTGGGACAAAACATATTCACCCCCGATAATATCAGCACCACAGAACTGCAAGAGGACGACCGTCCCTACGCGGGTTGGCTCTACACAGGTTTTACTCTCTACGGTGTCGACCTGTGTAACGATAAAAACGATCCAATGGGGTGCAACTCACTGAAGTACGATGCACTACAGCTAAATATCGGCATGGTCGGCCCCGCCTCTTTAGCCGACCAAACACAAACCTTTGTTCATGAGCTTATCGATTCACCACGCCCCAACGGCTGGGATCACCAACTCAGCAATGAGTTCGGTGTCATGCTCTCCTATACGCGCAGGTGGCAAAATTTCATCCACAGCGGTCTGTTCGACAGTCTCGAGCATGACCTCTCACCCCATGTGGTTGGAGCCTTGGGTAATATCTACACCTATGTGGGAGGAGGGGCCTTGTGGCGGTTTGGTCGAAATCTTCGGGTCGATGCCGGGCCCAACACAGTTCGGCCAGGACTGCCGGGCGCCAGTTATTTCGTACCCAAAAGAGGGAAGGGGTGGTACTTGTTTGCCGGCTTTGAGGGCCGGGCCATGGCCCGCAATATTTTCCTTGATGGCAATACTTTCTCGGATAGCCATAGCGTTGACAAAAAGCCCTTCGTGTTCGATGCCCAGTTCGGTTTTGCCTACCGTTGGGAGAATGTGCGCTTAACGCTTACCAATGTATTCCGTTCCAAAGAGTTCAAAGGGCAAGACAAATCGGATGAGTACGGCGCGATCACGCTGGATTTTGCCCTCTGAACAAACCGACTCAGCGCACTGGTTTTTTATGGTGAGACAAAAGGTTCGGGCTGATCGGGATGGCTATACTCTCTGGCCCGAATAAAGGCGGGGCGCTCTTTCAACCGCAGCAGATACTCCTTTGTCTGAGATTCGTAATCGTCGCTAAAACCGATCAACTCACCCAGAAATAGGGCGTAGTGCACCGTAATATCGGCAATGGTAAAACGCCCTGCGGCCAAATAGTCGTTATCCAGCAGGTGCTCATTGAGTCGCCGTAATCTGGCGAGATACCATTTGCGATAATCCTCAGCCACTTTGGGAATACGTCGCTCCTCAGGTTCAAAATATGCGTAACGCAGATACAGCGTCTGTGGGAAAGTGAGTGTCGTATCACTGTGATAAAGCCAGTTCAGATAGGCGCCATAGTCGGGCTCATCCGGCGTCACTCGAAGCTGGGGGCTGGGGTATTTATCAACGAGATAGTGACAGATCCCACTGGACTCGGTCATAGTGATCTCTCCATCCTGGAAAAAGGGCACAGTCCCTAAGGCGTTGATTTTCAAATACTCACGCTGCAGATAGCGTGGCGGGAAAGGCAACACTTCAATATCGTATTCCAAGCCCATCTCTTCCAGAGTCCACAGTGGGCGTAGAGAGCGGGTGTCTTTACAGTGCCAAAGTTTAACTGTCACAGTTATCTCCTTGTGCTAGGGCCTGTCAGCAGACCTCGGACAGTTAAACTTAAGTTCCGGGAAAGAGTCAAAGAAAATCATATATTCGGCTATCATTATCTGAATAACCAGAGCCACCTTAGAGAGAAAAGAAGTATGAAAATCAAATTGTTATCAGCACTAACCATTGGTCTGCTGTCGTACGCTTCAACCGTACCGGCTGATAAAACGGTACTTGCTGGGGGTTGCTTCTGGTGCATGGAATCAGATTTCGAAAAGCTTGAAGGTGTAACCGATGTCATTTCCGGATTTACCGGTGGAACCTTGGTTAACCCCACATACAATGGCAACCACGAAGGCCACTACGAAGCAGTTGAGATCACATACGATCCAAACAAAGTCAGTTACAAAGAGCTGCTGGATTACTACTGGGTAAATATCGATCCATTCGACTCAGAGGGGCAGTTTTGCGATAAGGGCCACAGTTACTTGAGTGCTATTTTTGTCGCCAACGATACTGAAAGAGGTATCGCAGAGGCATCCCGCAAAAAAGTTGTCAAGCAATTCCCCAACATGAAAGTTGTAACCCCGATTCTACCGGCATCAACTTTCTATCCCATAAAAGGTAAAGAGAGCTATCACCAGGATTACTACAAGAACTACCCTGTACGCTACAAATTCTACCGCTGGAATTGTGGGCGCGATCAGCGCTTAGCTGAGATCTGGGGCGATAAATCGGTGCATTGATAGTAAAACTAAAATTCCAAATGGATTTAATGCACAAATGCCTCAGTTGATTGTTACTGGCTTACCGATAAAAAGAATGACATCTGACAAAAATAATCAGAAGTTGAACTTTTTGAAGTAGTTATCGACAAACGATGAGTGACTAACATATCATCGGCAACATGAGCGGAAATATCAGAAAACACCTGATCTACACATTAGCGATCATGCTAGTGCTGATACCGTTCACCTCTGTGTATAGTGTCGCCGCCCAAATGGGTGATATGCATGTAGAGATGCCCCCCGACTGCCACATGGTCGGTTGTGAACATGCTGGCCACGCAATGGATGGCCAACAGTCAGCGCAAGTCATGAATCATGACAGTGGCTGTGACGACCGGTGCGATGCATCGTTTGGTTCACAAGTCTGCCTGACAGAAACCACCACGAGTGCCGGTTTGGCTCCCGATCGAGTGTTCAACGCCTTCATACCTTTAGCACTCCCTGATCCACTCATATTCTCCTTTCTTAGGCCCCCTTTAGAAATCTCCTGACTTTCTTCATTCGCAGCACTTTAAGTCGCTGCGCTTTGTGTAGGCATATTGCCTCTGTCTGGAGATTAATTTGTGAAAAACCATATTTTTCTATGGGAGTTTTTCCCTCTGCTGCTAGTTGTCTATTCACCTGGCGGAAACAGCGCTGACCAGATACTCCGACTTACTACAACTCGTGCGCAATCAATGTCTCAGTGGCCCAAAGAGATATATAGGATCTGGGTAAAGCGTAGTCAGGCTGGAATCCAAAAAGCAGGATAAGTCATGAGTACTCAATCCCGTAATAAATCGTGGATATTGCCATTAATAGTCATTCTAGGACTTGGCGTTTTATATCTCGGTGGATGGCGCTGGCTACCCCATTTTGGGGGTATGGGGATGGGACGACATCATCAAGGGATGTTTGGAGCAATACCTGGCGACTATAAAGGACGCCAGAATCCGGTGGTCTATAACAGAGAGAATCTCTCTCAAAGTTCACGCCTGTATCGTGAAAACTGCTCTTCGTGTCATGGTGAGAGAGGCCTAGGAGACGGCCCAGTAGCCAACTCTCTCAAACCAGCTCCAGCAAATCTATCTGTGCTCACGAGGATGCCGATGATTAGCGATGGTTATCTATTTTGGGCGATCAGTGACGGAAGTGGTCAGCCAGGATCTGCCATGCCAGCCTTTAAGGAGAGCCTGAGTGAAACTGAGCGATGGAAAATCATCCAATATTTAAGAAGTCTTTAATTTACCTTGGGCTCAGAGTACCTACTCTGAGTGGGTCAAGGGCTCCCGAAGAGAGCTGTAGACAGAATCGAAGGAGATTCACATGTACAGATCAAGAAAGCAGTATTTAAAGGCAATAAAGGTAATTACTTTTTTAACACTATTTCTATTCATAGGAGTGGCAAATGGCGCTGAATCAGAACAACAACTGAGCCGCTCAGAAATTGCAGAAATAGTAAAGGAAGAGCTATCGCGCATGCTTAATGAAGAGGGCATTTTAGATTCCGCTATTGATAAGGGAATTGAACGTTTTATTATCAAACAGAGAGAGATAGCCCGCTCGAAACAGCAAGCAGCAAGTAGTGAAAAGGCCAAAAATGTCAGACCTGTGTCTGTGGAACGCGACCATATAAGAGGTGACATAAACGCAGAAATATCGTTAATAGAGTACTCCGACTATGAGTGCCCATTCTGTAAGCGATTTCACCCAACGGCTCAAAAGTTGATTGATGACAACAGAGGCACCGTTAACTGGGTCTATCGTCATTTTCCACTTGAGTTTCATAATCCTGGTGCACAGAAGCAGGCAGAAGCATCTGAATGTGCAGCAGAGATCGGCGGCAATGAGATATTCTGGAAATATTCAGATTTGATCTATGCGCGCACAAAATCCAACGGCAAAGGTTTTCCAATCGATAATCTTGTACCACTGGCAAAAGAGCTGGGATTAGATGAAGGTAAGTTTAGTGAATGTCTTGACAGTGGACGCATGGCACTGCGGGTTCAAGAAGATTACGAAAATGGTGTTGTATCCGGTATTTCCGGCACACCTGGGAATATCCTGATCAATAACAAAACCAAGGAAGTATATGTCGCTTCAGGTGCTATTCCACTGGAAAGCCTACAGCGAATTGTCGATCAGTTGAAATCGAAGTGATATTCACCAACAAACAGATAAAACCATCGAATGTTCTAGTACTTTCGATGATTTTTATAACGTCTGTTTCATCGGGAGAGACAGTGTCAGAGGAGGTACGCTGGTACAGTTCAGAGCAAGTCGAAACCGGTCGCGAGCTGTTTTCCATACATTGCTCTTCATGCCACGGAAAGCGAGCTGAAGGGACACGAAATTGGAGACAAAGATTGGAAGACGGGTCACTGCCTCCACCGCCCCTTAATGGCACGGCACACAGTTGGCATCATCAACTACCGGTGTTGAGAAAGGCGATCAATGAAGGAGGGCAGTCATTTGGTGGCAAGATGCCAGGATTTAAAGACAAGTTAAGTGCCAAGCAGGTTGATGCAGTAATAGCCTGGTTTCAATCACTGTGGAGTGACGAAATCTATGCAATGTGGAGTGGAGAGGGTATCGAAACAATAGAGCAACCACCAATCATTAGAGACTTACTTGAGGGTCTCTGATTTTCACCAACAAAAGAGTTTTTTACTACTAATTTAAAGCCATTAAACTGAGGATCAATATTTATGAGTAAAAACGCAAAGCAATCGTCCAATAGCAAGCGAGTCAGTAACTCACTAGTAATAGGACTGGCACTAGTAACGCTTCTATCTGTCGGCATCTTATTCGCTTACCAGAAACCGTCTGAAGCTGCTGATATTGTTGTCTATAAAAGCCCCACCTGTGGTTGCTGCAAAGCGTGGATCAGTCATCTTAAGGAGAATGGTTATACCGTTGATGTCAGAGATCAAGCTAAAAAAAAAAAAAAAAAAAAAGAGTTTGGTGTGCCTATGAATT
>JAKSCN010000633.1 GCA_022360595.1 Chromatiales bacterium | reverse complement strand
GGATGCCCGCCGTGTTCGCCACAGATACCCACCTTCATGTTGGGGCGTGCGCTGCGTCCCCAGCCAACGGCCAGCTCCATCAGTTTGCCGGCGCCTTTGACATCGAGAACTTCAAAGGGGTTGTCCTGCAGGATCTCGTTGTCGTTATACATGGGCAGGAACTTGTTCTCCGCATCTTCCCGGGAGAATGAGAAGGTTGCCTGGGTGAGGTCATTGGTGCCGAAGGAGAAGAACTCCGCCTCCTCCGCCAGCGATTCAGCGCGCATGCAGGCGCGCACCACTTCCAGCATGGAGCCAAATTTGAAATTGAGCTGTGTATCGAAGCTTGCTTCAACTTGCTCTTTGGCTGCATCGACGATCTCTTTGACCCGCTTCAGCTCTTGCACGGTACAGACCTGCGGCACCATGATTTCGGGATGCACCTCCAGGCCTTCCTGACTGCATTCAGCCGCCGCTTCGAGAATAGCGCGGATCTGCATGGCGTAGATCTCCGGAAAGGTGATGCCGAGACGGACGCCACGGTGGCCCAGCATGGGGTTCACCTCATAGAGGGCGCGCACTTTCTTCAGCATGGTCTCCTTCTTTTCGATAGCCGCATCGACAACCTGGGGATCGGCCATCTGCACCACAGCGGGTGTTGTGTCCTGGCCGCGATACATAAAATCGACGGCGTCGGAGAGGATGTTTATGCCCTGAATGGTTTCACGCAGATGTTGCAGTTGGTCCAGTTCGGTCAGCAGTTGTTGCTCCGAAGGCAGGAACTCGTGGATCGGTGGGTCGAGCAGACGGATAGTGACTGCTTTGCCGGCCATGGCGCTCAGAATGCCTTTGAAGTCACTGCGCTGAATGGGCAACAGTTTGTCCAGTGCGATCTGGCGGGATTCGCTATCTTCAGCAAGGATCATGTCGACCACCAGGGGCAGCCGATCCACATCGTTGAACATACGTTCAGTACGGCAGAGACCGATGCCCTGGGCGCCATACTCCAGCGCGATAGCGGCATCATCCGGTGTATCGGCATTGGCCAACACATTGAGGCGCGCCGCATCATCGGCCCAGCTCAACAGAGTTTTCAGTTCATCGGTGAATTCTGCATCTTTCATCGGGACTTCGCCCAGATAGACCTTGCCGGTGGAGCCATCGATAGTGATCAGGTCGCCCTCGGAGATAACGCTGTCACCCACCAGGGCTTTGCGGCTCTGTACGTCAACCTCGATACCTTCCGCGCCGGCGACACAGGGTTTGCCCATGCCGCGTGCAACAACGGCTGCGTGGGAGGTTTTGCCGCCGCGTGAGGTGAGAATACCCTGGGAGGCGAAGAAGCCGTGGATATCCTCGGGTTTGGTCTCCTCGCGCACAAGAATCACCCGCTTGCCACCACGTCCCAGTTTCTCCGCGCGATCAGCATCGAAAATGGCGTGACCCACGGCTGCGCCAGGTGAGGCGGGAAGGCCTTTAGCCAGGGCCTCGGCACTGGCGGATTGATCAAGCATGGGGAACAGCAACTGCTCGAGCATTTCGGGTTGAATGCGCAGCAGTGCCTGCTCTTTGTCGATCAGGCCTTCATTCACCATCTCGACAGAGGTGCGCACCATTGCCGTGGCGTTCATCTTGCCGTTGCGGGTCTGCAGACAGTAGAGACGGCCGTGCTCAATGGTGAACTCGAAGTCCTGCACCTCTTTATAATGGCTCTCCAGGTTATGGCGCAGTTCTTGGAGCTGGCGATACATCTCCGGCATCTCCTGCTCCAGAGCGTCGATCTGCTCTGGAGTGCGAATGCCGGCGACCACATCCTCACCCTGAGCGTTGGTGAGATATTCCCCGAAGAAGCGGTTTTCACCTGTGTCCGGGTAACGGGTGAAGGCGACCCCGGTGCCTGAGTCGTTACCCAGATTACCAAATACCATGGTACAGACGTTGACTGCGGTGCCGTTGGCCATATCTTTGGTGATATTGAACTCGCGGCGGTAATCGACAGCGCGTTTGCCCATCCAGGAGTTGAAGACCGCTTTGATGGCTACCTCCAACTGCTCCATGGGATCTTCCGGGAAGGGTTTGCCGGTCTCTCTCTCGACAATCGCGAGGAAGCGCTCAGAGATCTCTTTCAAGTGTGCTGATGACAGTTCGACATCAGCGTTGACCCCGGCAGTCTTTTTCACCGCTTCAAACTCTTCGTCAAAGGGCTCATCGGCGATATTTAACGCAACTTTGCCAAAAAGCTGAATAAAGCGGCGGTAGGCATCGTAGCCAAAACGGGGGTTATCGGTCTGGTTGATCAGTCCCTGTAAGGTGTTTTGATTGAGTCCAAGGTTGAGAATGGTGTCCATCATGCCCGGCATCGACATGGCGGAACCGGACCGAACTGAGACCAGCAGTGGATTCTCAGCGTTGCCGAAACCCTTGCCGGTATCTTGCTCAAGGGCCTGCATCTGGGCCGCCACCTCTTCCATGACCCCGGCGGGAAGTTTCTGGTGAGCATCATCGAGATAGGCCAGGCAGGCCTCGGTGGTGATGGTGAAACCGGGAGGTACGTTGAGCCCGATCTGGGTCATTTCACAAAGATTGGCACCCTTGCCGCCCAATAGCATTTTGTTCTTACCGTCGCCCTCTTTGAAACTGTAGACGAACTTGTTTTTCTCGCTCATGCAATGACTCCCGGTTACAGCACTGACACGTACCCGTCACAACCCTCTGTTACCCCTGTGTTAGTGGTTGCTGATACGCCAGGGGCTTTGGTCAGTCTGTCTGTTTAGTATCTGGGGTAACAGAGCTGTAAGAGCCCAATTATATCCAACTGAGATAAGGTTATTAGGGCTTTGGCCAGCTATCGGGCGGAAAGCTGACAAGGGTCAATTGCGAGAGTCTGGCTAGGGCCTGCCTACACTAATTTGATCAGCACTGCCAACGGGCCGTTTAGTAGTTCCTTTTGGGAGTTTTCAGGTTTTGGTTCATAATGACCAGATGAGGAGGGTTGCGATCCAAGAATAATTATTTAGGATTTTCGCTGTGTTGAGATTTTTCCTGCTATTTCTAGTGATTCAGGTAAGCCTGTTTACTGCTGAACTGTTAAGACCGGTGCAGCAATATGTGGTGATTCCCTTTACTGAGGGGATCGCTGCGGTGAGCGCCTGGTTGGTGAAACTGTTTGATGAGCGGGTGTTCTCCCAGGGTATCGTACTGCGCGATATGGATAGCGGTTTTGCCGTTTCCATCGAAGCGGGCTGCAACGGCGTTGAGGCGGTGATCGTGCTGGTGGCCGCGCTGTTGGCTTTTTCTGCCCCTTGGCGGCATAAGCTATGGGGTATCGTGATCGGTTTTTTTGCCATCCAGGGATTGAACCTGGTGCGCATTATTACCCTGTTCTACCTGGGGCAGTGGAACATGAAGGCCTTTGAGTGGGCCCATCTCTACATCTGGCAGGCGTTGATTATGCTGGATGTGCTCATTATCTTCCTGATCTGGCTGCGCTATCTGCCCAAGCCGTCGACGGCGCCCGCGGAAGAGTCCCATGTCACGTAGTCCGGTTACCCTGTTCTTCGTCAAAGTACTGCTCTGGATGCCGGTTATTTTTGCCGCCTGGTACTTTATGGCCATTGTGGCGACCTGGCCGGTGACTTATCTGGTGAAGTTTGCCCTGACCGGGCTGTTCCCGGAGGCGATCAGCGATATCAGCCAGTCAGGTTACCAGATCGAAACGGCCGTGTTTTATACCGCCCAGGCGGGTAATGCCGCAGTGCCGCCGGGAATGGTGGCTGAGCTGGTGTTTGATGTGAATGCGCTCAGCTACGGTTATTGTGTGCCTCTTTATACGGCCCTGGTGCTGGCCAGCCCCAGTGAAGAGGGGGAGATGTGGTTTCGCTGGATTGTTGGTTTGATCATTCTGCAATTTACCCAGGCATGGGGTGTCAGTTTCGATATTCTGAAAACCATACTGCTGAGTTCCGGGCCCGAGTTGACTCAGGCATTGGCATTTGAGCAGTGGCAGCTAGAGGCTGTGGCTTTGGGTTATCAACTCGGCTATCTGGTGATTCCGGCGGTTGCGCCGGTGATTATCTGGATTGCCTTCCACTCAAACTACCTGAAAACTTTAGCGCCCAGTTTAGCCGCTCAGCGATAACAGCCCGCTATAACTATAGACATGTGTTGATGACGCCGCAGTCGCCATCGGAGGAGTTGTAATGGAACGGTTGTTGGAGATTATGGCCCGTCTGCGTGATCCGCAGAATGGGTGTCCATGGGATCTGGAGCAGACCTTCGCCACCATTGTGCCGCATACTATTGAAGAGGCCTATGAGGTGGCGGACGCCATTGAGCGTGAAGATTATCCCGATCTTTGCGACGAGCTGGGCGATCTGCTGTTCCAGGTGGCTTTCTATGCGCAGATGGCCAAAGAGCAGGAGCTGTTTGACTTTTCACAGATTGTCGATGCTATCTGTGACAAGATGATTCGCCGCCACCCCCACGTGTTTGCCGATGCCCGGATCGACAATGCCGACCATCAGACTGAGGCCTGGGAGCAGCAGAAGGCGGCTGAGCGGCAAGCTAAATCGGGCGATAAGGTGGCGGGTCAACTGGATGGTGTCGCCAAAGGACTGCCCGCGTTAAAACGGGCGGAGAAGCTGCAGAAGCGTGCCGCGAAGGTCGGTTTTGACTGGTCAGATAGCCCGGCGGTGCTGGCCAAGGTACATGAGGAGTTGGATGAGCTGCAGCAGGCGACAATGGAGGCGGAGAGCCAGGTGCGTGTGACCGAGGAGCTGGGTGATCTGCTGTTTAGTTGCGTCAATCTGGCGAGACACATGGGCGTTGACGCAGAAGCCGCCCTGCGACAGGCCAACGGCAGGTTTGAACACCGCTTTGCCCAGATAGAGCGGCGTCTGCATGAACAGGGCAGCAGTGTTGAAGAGGCTGATCTGGCGGAAATGGATCGTCTCTGGAATGAAGTGAAACGGGATGCTGTCTGAAAGTGAGACTGTTTAGCGAAAGGAGCGGTGAATGAAACAGTGGATCTTAGCCCTGGCGCTGCTGATGCTACTGCAACTGACAGGCTGCGCCACCAATCCGGTAACCGGCAAAAATGAGCTGGCGCTGGTCTCTGAGTCCCAAGAGTTGGCGATCGGCAATAAGCAGTATGCTCCCAGCCGCCAGATGCAGGGTGGTGACTATATTCTCGATCCAGAGCTGGCCGAATATGTTCAACAAGTGGGGCAGCGCTTGGCTGCTGTGAGTGATCGTGATCTACCCTATGAATTTGTGGTGCTGAACGACTCCACGCCCAACGCCTGGGCTCTGCCCGGCGGTAAGATTGCGATTAATCGTGGTCTGTTGGTCGAGCTGAATAGTGAGGCTGAACTGGCGGCTGTGCTGGGGCACGAAATTGTCCACGCGGCGGCCCGTCATGGCGCTAAAGGGATGGAGCGGGGTATGCTGCTGCAGGGGGCGATCGCCGTGGCGGGGGTTGCCGCGCGCGATAGCGACTACTCCCAACTGGCCGTCGGAGCGGCGGCGGTCGGTGCCAATCTGATCAACCAGAGCTACTCCCGAGACGCGGAGTCCGAATCCGATTATTACGGTATGCAGTATATGGCGCGAGCCGGGTATGACCCGCATGCGGCCGTTGATCTGCAGGAGACCTTTGTGC
>JAKSCN010000396.1 GCA_022360595.1 Chromatiales bacterium | reverse complement strand
GTGAGTGGATGCTTTGGGGCTAAAATCGCCGACTTCGGCGCTAGAAAACTGGTTAATGGTCTGCTATTACCTGCGTTTTCTGCCTGAACTCGATGGTTTTGGCTCTCATATCATTCCGCCCGGAATTGATCAGAAGTTTCTTATTTAGTGGCGAGAATTGGGGCAAAAAAATGCTGGAGTCAACATAGGTGCTCCGGCTGGATGGAAGTGTTAACAGGCACTAGATAGGCACGTCCTTGTGCCCCGGGAGCCTTACACGCCGTTGGGCGTGGCTTTAGAAATGGTAGTTAACGTTTAGGTAATAGTACCGGCCCGGCTCATTCAGCAGCATGATATCGCCGCCGGCGGTGATAAGAGTCAGATCTTGGAAGGTGTTGCTGACCGCGTAGGTGCGATCAAACAGGTTGTCAATTCCCGCAGTAATACTGAAGTTATCTGTTACCGCGTGATCCAGCTTGAGATTGACGACCGCATAGCCGTCCAGCTCTTGCTCGCCATTGTCACTGTCGAAAGTGTCCCAGGCGTCGGCTGCAATCACCTCAACGCGGGCACTGCTGTCTGGTGCATAGTCGTAGTTGAGCGCCAGATTGGCCTTCAGTGGTGGGATTTCGGCTAGGTCTCTGTCGGTCTGTCCGGTCAATGGATTGTCCTTACGGCCACGCTGGGCAGCCACACCGAAGTCGAGGTAGATATCGTCGGTCATGAAGTAAGAACCGGATAGCTGAAAGCCGTAGATTCTGGCGTCCACATTTTCGAAGGCGTTGCCCATCATCATTTTACTGGCGTTGAAATGGATGAAGTCGCTCAGCCAGCTATGGAACACTTTGCCTTTCACAGTGAGATCGTTAAAGTTTTTCTCAACACCAAGATCAATTTCAACATTGTGTGTCTGATCCAGATCCGGGGTGCCGACCATTACCCCCATCGTGTTGGTGAAGTAGAGTTCACGCGCATCGGGTACGCGTGAGCTTCTGCCAACACCGGCAAATACACTGGTGCTCTGATCCAGTTCGTAGTTACCATATAGATAGGCGCTCAGGGCGGTGTAGTCGTTGTCGTTTAAGCCGGAGCTGCTGTCAGGATCGATAGAGGTGTTGTCATACCGGGCGCCTGCCTGCAGATTGAGAGCACCTATCTGTTTGTTCATCTCAACGAACAGCGCGCGGTTGTCGGTATCCACATCAGGAATGCTGACTTTGCCTGTCAGCATCGCCTTTGAGCCTTTCCCGATGAAGAGGCCGTCCCAGTTGCGGCGGCTGCCATCTACGCCGATGGTGAGCTCTGTATCGGGGTTCAGGTCGAAAGCGTTTTTAACCTTCAGGCCAGTGATTTGAGTGTCCAGACTATGAATCACTTCATTGGCTGAGTCAGGGCCGGATGAGTTGCGATAGAGGGTGGACATGGGGTGGTCCACCTGGGAGTCGTATATCTGTACATCCAGGCGCTTGGAGTAGCGGCCCAGGTTACGGGCGGTATACGCCAGGTTGAATAGATCGGAGTCGTCGAACAGGGCATCCATCTTACTGGAGGGGTAGAGGATGTCGTCACTGCGGTTGGCGGTGTAGCTCAGCATTAGATCCTGGTTGTCAGTCAGATTGAATATGACCTTGCCCAGGAAGGTGCGTTTTTCGTAGGCGTCCAGATTTCTGAAGTTATCCTTGTAGTGGACGGCCGGCATCATTGGAGCGTGATTTTCGATCTGCTCGGCGAAGTTGTTGCCGTCGCCATCTTCGTACTGATCACTGGTCTCCGTGGAAGCGCTGATGAGCATCCTGATGCGCTCATTGCCTCCACTGAGGGTGGCGCTCGCTTTGCGATAGCCCCAGCTACCGGCGTTCAGGTTAACGTCGCCGTGGAAGCCCTCTTCGGGCTTTTTGGTGTTGACCTTGACGCTGCCGCTGAGAGTGCCAAAATTCTCCACGTCATAGGGGCCTTCGACTATCTCGATGTCGGCGATCTGGTTGGTTACGACATGGGAGGTGGGCGGATCCATGCGGTTTGGGCAGGCGCCATAGATCTTGCCGCCATCAATCAAGATGTTGATGTTGTCCTTTTTCTGGCCGCGCAAAATAATGTCGTTGGCAATACCACTGCGGCGCACCAAGGAGATGCTGGGGGCTTTTTTTACCAGTGCTTCAGCCAGGTCGGCGGATTTTACCTCTTCGCCGCTGACATCGCTGAGGCGGGTGCTCTCCACTGAGATGGTGGGTAGGTTGTTGTCTGCGGCCTGTACACCGGCGCTGCAGAACAACAGCATGCAAGCTGTCTTTTTCATCTTTTACTACTCCAAACTTGTCGAGAAATCAGGATCTTGGTGCATCGCGTAATGCTTCCTGAGGCGGGCAAGTCTATCCAAGGCTTGTGGAGTGGTGAGTTGATCTAGGTAAGGTGGGTTAGGCTTTTTGTGATAAGTGCCTAAAAAAGCGAAATTTCTAAGTTATTTCACAGTGGAGTGTGTGATTTCACTCATTGCGATTCGGTGTGATGGCTCTACAGTTACTGCCAAATGTTAACGTCTTGGCCGGTTTCACGGATGTGCTCGGCACGAGCGGAGAGGTAACGCTGGAAGCTGGGTTGCTTCCGGTAGTCGCCGCTGGAGACATAGTTGAAAATGGAGGCGGTGTGGAATTGTTTGAAATATGCCTCTGAGCGAATCACCTCCTGGCCGTTGCCGTCAAACAGCACCACGGTTGGTGCAAAGGTAACGCCTAGCTCTTTGGCCCAGTTGCGGGTGCTGAGCTGGCGGCCATCGGGCGTGGTGATCTGCTGGTTTGACCACATGTCCAGTTGTACGGTGTCGAAGGGGTGGATCTCTGTGCGCACAGAGTGTGCGTCAAATACTTCCCGGTGGGCGCTGTCGCAACCAGGGCATTGAGTCTGTTCGAAAAAGACCGCCAGGGGGCGGTGGTTATTGCGAGTCAGGTCTTTCAGTTCAGTGTTGAAGAAGGGTTGCGGATTGAGCGTGCCTGAGGGCTGGGCAGGCCGTTGGCTGGCGAGATATTGGCGATAGCTCTGTGCTTGCTCCCGGCGGTTGATGACGTAGTCGAGCGCCACTTTGAATTTCTGTGGAGGGATGTAGCCGTTCAAGCGCAGGACTACGTTGCCGTTTTCGTCAAATGCGAGGATGGTGGGGGTAAACTGCACCCGCAGTGCGGCGGCGAACTCTTTTTCGGTCAGGTTGGCGCCATCCAGTCCAGTCACTTCGCGATCGCCCCACATGTTGAACTCAATGACATCCAGATGCTGCTGCATGCTGTCGCTGATCTCTTTCTGGGAGAGGTTTTTCTCGACCATCAGGTTGCAGTAAGGGCACCTCTCCTGGTGGAAGAAGATCATCACCCGTTTGCCTTCGTCAGCAGCCTCTTGAATATCTTCACGCAGATCGAGAAAGCTCTCCTTAAACCACTCCGGGTAGACGGTGGTTTTGGCCCCCAGGAAGCGTCCCGTGGTTTTGCTGTCTGTTTCGGCCCATGCGGCGCCGGTGGCAACTAACAGCAGGAGCAGAAGAACAAAGCGGGTGGTCTGTCTCATGAGTATGCGAGAGGTGTTTGCCAAATCATATTCGATTATAGCTGAACTACTCAGTAGATTAGTCGGTTTTTGGTGGATTGTCGTAGTTGGCCAATTGCCGGTTGTAGTCATCAAAACCGACAACCTGGCGCAGCTCTGCGAAGTCGAGCATTGCATCAACCGGTTTGCCTTGCTTGAGCTGAGCAAGTGCCTGCTGCATGGCGTGGGCAGCGCTGCTGAGTAGCGTTAACGGGTAGGCGGCGATTTTGTAACCCATCTGTTCCAGTTCGGCGGGTGGCAGTAGCGGTGTATCGCCCTGCTCCACCATGTTGGCCATTTTGGGGCCGGGGATGGCCTTGCAGAACTGCTCCATCTCCTCCCGGCTGCGGGGCGCCTCCAGGAAGATGATGTCTGCGCCTAAATCGGCAAATGCCTGGCAACGCCAGAGCGCCTCCTCCATGCCGTGGCTATGGCGGGCATCGGTGCGTGCCATGATCAGCAGGTCGCTGCCGGCATCACGTTCATCGACAGCGGCCTTGATGCGGTTTAGGGCCTCATCCCGTCCAACAATGCTTTTGCCGCGGGTGTGGCCACAGCGCTTGGGGCTCTCTTGGTCTTCAATCATGGCGCAGGCAAAGCCTGCTGCGGCGTAGCCGCGAATGGTGCGGCGCACATTCAGGGCATTGCCATAGCCGGTGTCGGCGTCGCCGATGACGGGGATATCTACGGCTGCGCAGATATTGCGTCCCTGCTCCACCAATTCGCCATAAGAGATCAAGCCTGTGTCCGGCAGGCCCAGGCGTGCAGCGGAGACGGCAAAACCGCTCATAAAGGTGAGGGGAAAGCCTGCCTGGGCGATCAGTTTGGCGCTGAAGGCGTCGAAGCAGCAAGGCATGGTGATGAGCCCCGGTTGATCCAGTAGTTGGCGTAGTTTTTTGCCGGCAGAATGGTTCATAGAGTTTGCTCGCAAATGGCCGAAAATGTCTGTTTATATCCTTGGATTGGGATTTCAACCCAGCGTTGGGGTGGTGTCGACGACTGTTCTCTACATAGAGCCTGAGTTATTGATCAGTGTCATTTATGTGTCAATAGAAATAATATAAACCATCCCTCTTTGGTGCTGCTTGTTTGAGGCTGGTGGTCTATCGCCGAGAGGCTATAGTTTAGTGATAGCCAATTTCCGGCCACCCAATTTACTTTGCATTCTGAATATTTAAAAGTAAATAAATTTGCAAATATTGGGGAATTCCAGGGTAATCTGGATAAACTGCTAAAAAAGCCTTTAAAAATAAGCGGTAGCGGCAATTTTTTGCTTTACGAGTCTGTCATAATTGGGTAACAATTAAAAGACTTTGCAATTGGCTTCTGGATTGTACGCAACTTTCAGAAGACAGGTTTTAACCGCCAACTGTGGAAAACACGATGAATTACAAAGATACATATGCGCGCTCTATGGAGGATCCTGAAGGATTCTGGGCTGAAGCAGCAGCCGAAATCGATTGGTATAAACCTTGGGACAAAGTGCTGGACGATTCCAACAAGCCTTTTTACCGTTGGTTTGCCGGTGCGGAGCTGAATACCTGTTACAACTCACTCGATCGTCATGTTGAGAACGGTCGTGGCGACCAGTTGGCGCTGATTCACGACAGCCCGGTTACCGATAGCCAAACCAAGCTGACCTACACTGAATTGCGTGATGCGGTGGCCAAGTTCGCCGGTCTGCTCAAGGCGCAAGGGGTAGAGAAGGGCGATCGTGTTATCGTCTACATGCCGATGATTCCCGAAGCCGCTGTTGCCATGTTGGCCTGCGCCCGTCTGGGTGCGATCCACTCGGTTGTATTTGGCGGTTTCGCCTCAAAAGAGCTGGCCACCCGCATCAACGACGCCAAGCCGAAGGTGATTGTATCTGCGTCGTGTGGTATCGAAGGCAAGCGTGTTATCGAATATAAGCCGCTGCTGGATGAGGCGATCGAGATCTCCGAGCACAAGCCTGAGAAGACCGTCGTCTTCCAGCGTCCCCAGGCGACCGCTTCCATGCAGGAAGGCCGCGATATCGATTGGGCCTCTGGCGCCGCGGCTGCTGATCCGGCTGAGTGTGTGCCGGTAGCGGCCACCGATCCTCTTTACATTCTCTACACTTCAGGCACCACCGGTGTGCCAAAAGGTGTGGTTCGTGATAACGGCGGCCACGCTGTTGCCATGAAGTGGAGTATGAAAAACATCTACAACGTTGATCCCGGCGATGTCTTCTGGGCCGCCTCTGATGTGGGTTGGGTTGTGGGTCACTCCTACATTGTTTATGCACCGCTGCTGCACGGCTGCACCACCATCATGTTTGAAGGTAAGCCGGTTGGTACGCCTGATCCAGGTGCGTTCTGGCGTGTGATCTCTGAGCACAATGTGCGTGTGATGTTTACCGCACCCACCGCTTTCCGCGCTATCAAGCGTGAAGACCCGGATGCGGATTATCTGAAAAAGTACGATATGTCCAAGTTCGAAGCGCTGTTCCTGGCCGGTGAGCGTTGCGATCCGGATACCCTGGAGTGGGCTCAGAATACCCTGAAAGTGCCGGTGATCGATCACTGGTGGCAGACTGAGACCGGTTGGGGTATCGCCGCCAACTGTATGGGTATTGAAGAGCTGCCGGTTAAGGCCGGTTCTCCGACCTGCTCGGTGCCTGGCTACGATGTTCAGATTCTCGATGAGAACGGCAACGAAGAGGCTGCCGGCGAGATTGGCCGCATCATGATCAAGCTGCCCATGCCACCGGGCTGTCTGCCCACGCTGTGGCAGAACGATGAGCGCTATCTCGACTCCTACCTGAGCGCCCAGGAGGGTTACTACCTGACCGGTGATGCGGGTTATAAGGATGAAGATGGCTATCTCTGGATCATGAGCCGTATCGACGACATCATCAACGTGGCGGGCCATCGTCTCTCCACCGGCGGCATGGAAGAGGTGCTCTCGTCGCATCCGGATGTGGCTGAGTGTGGTGTTATCGGTGCTGCTGACCAGCTCAAGGGCGAACTGCCTGTCGGTCTGGTGGTGCTGAAGGCGGGGGTTGATCGTCCTGAAGATGAAATCATTGCCGAGTTGGTCTCGCTGGTGCGCCAGAAGATTGGCCCGGTTGCCGCGTTCAAGAAGGTGGTTATCGTTGAGCGTCTGCCGAAGACCCGTTCCGGTAAGATTTTGCGCGGTACCATGAAGAAGATCGCCGATGGTCAGGAATACAAAATGCCTGCCACTATCGATGATCCAGTGATTCTGGACGAGATTACCGAAGCGCTGTTGCGTATCGGTTACGCTCAGAAACACTAAGCCCTAAAGCAATAAAAATATAACGGGGCCTGAGTCAAAAGATGACTCAGGCCCTTTGTCGACTTTTTCAATATCAAGATCTCAGGCCGGCTGTATGGCCTGTTCAGGAGCTAGTTGCCATGGCAGATTCGCCTAAACCAACTTTAGAGCAGTGGAAAACACTGGCGGAGAAGGAGTTACGCGGACGTCCGCTGGAAAATCTCAACTGGAATACCCCGGAAGGCATTGGGGTTAAGCCGGTCTATACCGCGGCTGATCTGGATGGGCTGCAGCACTGTGAAAGCCTGCCTGGCCTGGCCCCCTTTGTACGCGGTCCGAAAGCGACCATGTACGCCGGGCGCCCCTGGACGGTCCGCCAATATGCCGGTTTCTCTACCGCTGACGAGTCCAATGCTTTCTATAAGCGTAATCTGGCAGCCGGTCAGCAAGGTCTGTCGGTCGCCTTTGATCTGGCTACTCACCGTGGGTATGACTCGGATCACGAACGTGTGGTCGGCGATGTCGGT
>JAKSCN010000465.1 GCA_022360595.1 Chromatiales bacterium | reverse complement strand
TGTCCGGGCGCTCTACAGGGGTAAGCGTGTTATTCGCCCATACACCCTGCAAATCGGGCTGGCCATTAATCGTGCGGGAGACTTCCCCTTCACTGGCGTTAACAGTAGCTACTTGAAGCAGGACTGTAGCGAGAAATAATACGAAATTAAACCGCATGGATTGGTCCCAAAGCTAATTAGAACTGACCGCGCCCAGTTCCTCTAACACTTGTCTCGCGGTGGGGCCAACATATTCAGGGGTTTCCAGGGCAAGTATTCCCACCCCCAATCGTCTTTCCGCTACGACTGCAAGATCTAACGGAGTCTGTCCACGGGCATTAAACACATTTATATCGGCTCCCCGCTCAGCCAGCGCCCTAACAACCGTTGCAAGGTTTCTAGCGGCAGCGTCATGCAGCGCTGTTGAGCCTGTGAAGTCGGTGTGATCCAGATTCACGCCGTGTTCGATTGCCACCTCGACAGACTCCAGGGCGAGGCGTTCCTCACCTACCGGGTCCGGATTGGCTTGAACGTAGTAGCGCTGACGGGTGCTGTCTCCGCGAACCGCTGCCTGAACGGTACTCGCGTACCCGCCTATAACTTCCGGCGGCGGCGGATTTTCCCGCTCTGCCCGCTCACGCAAGCGTCGATACTGCGCTTCATTGGTGAGAGATGGGTCAGCTCCGGCTTCGGCCAGGGCTCTCATAATCGATGGTTCACGGAAGCTGGCCGCAATCCAGTAGGGCGTGGCTCCTATCAGTGGGGTCTTAAGCACCCAGTCTTCGCTGGCGCGTTGAACCGGGTTCGCTTTCTGCAGGCGCGTATTGGGATCAGCGCCATGGTCCAGCAACGCGTTAACTACCTCGAGATCACCACGCAATATGGCGGCATGTAGTGCGGTATAGCCTGCGCCGATTGAATTAGTATCGGCGCCCTGCTCAATCAGGAATCTCGCCAGCTCGGAATGGCCGCTATGGGTCGCAAGCACCAAGGGGCTGACACCGTTTCCGGCAACACCATCAATGTCTGCCCCCGCATTAAGCAACAGGCGAGCCATTCGCACATCACCCTGACGAGCGGCGAACAACAGTGGCGTAAAGCCGCCGAGTTGCTCCATAACTCCTTGATCAAATGCACCACCATTGGTTGCATCAGTAAACATGAGCATGGGACGCACTTTCGAACGTGCTTCCAGATCGGCTCCAGCGTCGACTAACGCCTGCGCAGCATTGAGATGCCCCTGAGCTGCAGCCCACATGAGGGCGGTTTGATCGCGCGACTTTTCCCTGACATTGACATCCGCTCCGGCTTCGATCAGGCGGCGCACGCCCGTGGCAGTACCCGATCTTGCCGCGGTCATGAGAGGTGTTTCTCCCATTTCCAGTTGAAGATTGGGATCGGCTCCTGCGTCGACCAGACGCGCGACCATTTCCCCGGCACCACTCTTGGCGGCGATAAACAAAGGCGAAGCACCCAATCGGTTGACGGCATTGACGTCTGCTCCGGACTCAAGCAGCACTTCCACCAGGCTAGAATCTTCCCGAAATACCGCCCAATGCAGCGCCGTGGCGCCATCGGCTTGTTGAACGTTCGGATCAACACCGTCAGCCAACAGGGACTGGACCGTCGACAGGTCCCGGCTCTTGGCCGCTTCGATAAGGGCGGGGTTCTCAGCAAAGACCGTTACCGGCAAGCTGACCAGAAGCGCGGCCAGCACCGAGAAAAGGTTCTGCTTTTTAGAAGACCACTTAGCCACGATGATCAACCTCTATTCAAACGTCACTCAACAGATCAAGCGGTCCGGTGCTGTCGGCGATCTTATCCACCGGCATGCCCAGTTTATCGAGCATGGTCAGATGCAGATTGCTTATGGGTGTGACATCGGGATAGCGCAGATGGCGACCACCCTTAATAGTCCCCGCACCACCACCAAACAACACCAGCGGCAGTCCGCGATGGCTGTGCTGGTTGCTGTCAGACATGCCGGCACCATATAGAAGCAATACGTTGTCCAGTAGCGTGCCATCGCCGTCGGGTGTCGCGTCCAGTTTGTCCAGGTAATAGGCGAACAAACTGGTGTGAAACTCATTGATCTTGGTGCACTTCTCATACAACACCGGATCATCGCGATGGTGAGAAGTAGGATGGTGCGAGTCAGGCACACCAATCTCGGCAAAAGTCCGGCCACTTAGCTCTCGTCCTAACATAAATGTTATTACACGAGTCAGGTCTGTCTGATAAGCCAGTACTTGCAAATCAAACATCAATTTGGCGTGTTCCTCGTAAGTGGCAGGAATGCCGGAAGGCTGTGTCACTTCGGGCAATTCGCGACTGCTTTGCGCTTCCGCCATCTGAATACGACGCTCTACGTCACGTACCGCATCCAAATACTGGTCTAACTTGGCACGGTCACCGGCACCTACTTTGTTATTGAGTTCTGCTACCCGCTCTGATACGGAATCGAGCAGGCTCTGATCTTTCTGAATGCGCTGCAGTCTTACAGCGGGATCGGTGGTTCCGATGTCCCCAAAAAGCCGCTCAAACACCAGGCGAGGATTGGTCTCCATCGGTAGCGGAGTGAACTGATCGCGCCAGGAAATCGTGCTGGTATATTGACAGCTAAAGCCGATGTCACAGGAACCGAATACGTCATTCTGGTCAAGAGCCAGTTCCAACGATCCCAATTGGGTCTCCTGACCGTAACGACGCGCCACCAACTGGTCTATGGACACGGAAGCCTGAAGATCATTCTCAGTACGCGCAGGTAACGCTCCGGTAAGGAATCGGGTTGAGGCGCTGGCGTGCACACCCGCGTTGCTGGAAGGGCCATTGAGACCACTGATTACCAACATGCGATCCCGGTACGCGGCCATGGGCTGCATGATGCGGGTAATTTCGAAATCTGTGCCCTCTTTAGTGGGGGTCCAGGCTTTCATGGCCATGCCGTTCGGCACATAAACCACTCCAAGACGCTTGGTGCGTTGTGCCACCTGTGCATTTGCCGATAGTGCCGGCACCATGCTGTCGAGTAGAGGCAGCGCTAAACTTGCACCAAGCCCTCGCAACACAGCACGTCGAGACAGTGTTTTCTTAGTAATGATCATAACTCGGTTCTCCGCATCTGAAATGGGGCGCTTTCAATCACACCCAAGATCACCGACGACCAGCGATAGTCGTCTTGTTTTGCAGCGCGCACGATCGATCGCACTGCCGGCATATCATAATATTCAACACCGCGCCCAAGGGCGTAAG
>JAKSCN010000670.1 GCA_022360595.1 Chromatiales bacterium | reverse complement strand
GCTTTGCTAAGGGTATCAATATGCGTGGAGCCCACCCCATCATTGATATTCAGACCATCCGGCTCAACACCGATGGAGATCACTTCAGCGCCCAGCTCCTCAAACACACAGGGGGCAATGTGATACGTAGCACCATTGGCGCAATCAACAACCAAACGCAGACCACGGAAGTTCATCGCCCAGGGGATAGTGCTTTTACAGAATTCAATATAGCGCCCTGCCGCATCGGTAACACGATAAGCTTTACCCAGATTCTCCGAAGCGACTGTCGACATGGGTCTATCCAGGGCGTCCTCTATCGCCAGCTCCACCTCATCGGGTAATTTTTTGCCTTCACTGGAGAAGAATTTTATGCCGTTATCATAGTGAGGGTTGTGAGAAGCACTTATCACAATGCCCGCCTGGGCCCCCAGGGTACGAGTCAGGTACGCAATACCTGGTGTCGGCATGGGGCCGAGCAGATGAATATCGACACCAGCCGCGACCAGCCCTGCCTCCAGGGCTGACTCAAACAGATAACCCGAGATACGGGTATCTTTACCAATCAGTACCTTGCTACCCAGGCCATTGCCGAGTACCTGACCGGCCGCCCAACCCAGCTTCATGACAAATTCGGGGGTGATTTTCCCTTCACCGACGCGCCCACGAATACCGTCAGTACCAAAATATTTACGCTTCATCCCCTATCTTTCCCCTAATAAATCCCCTAAGGCCTGTTAACACTCATTTGATTTTCACCACTTTGTTAGCCTCCCCTTTTCCAACTATATGGAGGCCAAAGTCACTTTTTCGCTCAAAGGTGTTAAACAGCCCTAGTTATCAATATTTAAAACCGCTTCAGCAACGGTTAATGCATCTACCGTCGGCTTTACATCATGGACACGCAAAATGGCAGCTCCACGTTCATAGGCCATCACTGCAGCAGCCACACTACCGTGTAGTCGCTGATCGACAGAGGCATCATTGAGCATAGCCCCGATCATAGACTTACGTGAGATTCCCACCAGCAGCGGTAATTTCAACTGCTGGAGCTTACCCAAATTTTTCAAGAGCTGCTGATTGTGTTCTAAACGTTTACCAAAACCAAAGCCGGGATCTACCAACAACATCGAGCGCTCAATACCTGCGCTCACACAGACCTCGATACGCTGCTCGAAGAAGGCGAGTATATCTGCAACAACATCCTGATACTGAGGATTCTGCTGCATAGTTCGCGGTTCTCCCTGCATATGCATCAGGCAGACCGGCACAGAGAGCTGCTGAGCCGCCTCAAGCGCTCCCGGCACTTGTAAAGCCATCACATCATTGATCATGCCAGCACCCGCACTTACCGCAGCTCGCATCACTTCAGGCTTATTGGTATCGATAGAGATCGGCACATCAATCTCTTTGGCAAGTGCTTCAATAATCGGTATGACCCGATCCAACTCTTCCTGCTCCGATACCGCTTGTGCCCCAGGACGGGTCGATTCACCGCCGATATCGATAATAGCCGCCCCATCAGCAACCATCCGCAGCGCCTGCTCAAGAGCAGCATCGGCTTCAAGAAATACACCACCATCGGAGAATGAGTCTGGAGTGACATTGAGAATGCCCATCACACAGGGCGAGGAGAGGTTCAAAGCTTTGCCTGCGCAGTTCAGAATCATTCGTTCAGCCGTCCTAACGCGCTATCTGTTAACTGTGTTATACCGTCTACCAGAACGACAAACGCCGGGCTAATATAGCCCGGCGAATACCGTTATCGATCCGTTATTCGATTAATGCTGACCGGCAGGACCTCCAATTGTCCCGGCAGAGTCATCACTCTTCTTCTTGTCTGAGACACCCAATCCATCATCAGGGCCTGAATCATCGGTCCAGTCTGCAGGTGGACGGGGAGGCTTACCACCCATGATGTCATCGATCTGATCGCTATCGATGGTCTCATACTTAATCAGCGCTTCTGCCATGGTGTGCAGCTTATCCATATTCTCTTCAAGAATATTTTTAGCACGGGTGTAGTTGTGGTCGATAAAGATACGGATCTCTTCATCGATACTGTGAGCTGTCTCGTCAGAGACATTTTTATGTTGAGTGACAGAGCGTCCGAGGAAGACCTCTTCCT
>JAKSCN010000636.1 GCA_022360595.1 Chromatiales bacterium | reverse complement strand
TGCAGGCAGCCGGTGTGGTTGAGGGCGACCGGGTGGCTGGTTATCTGCCCAACATGCCCGAAACTATCATCGCCATGCTGGCCACCTCATCCCTCGGCGCCATCTGGTGCTCCGCCTCCCCCGACTTCGGTGTGGAAGGGGTGCTGGATCGTCTCGGCCAGATCGACCCGAAGGTGCTGTTCTGCGTCGACGGCTACTACTACAACGGCAAAACCATCGACTGCATGGCGAAGAACAGTGAAGTGGTGAAGCGCCTGCCAACGCTGCAGCAGACGGTAGTAGTTCCTTATATCAGCGAGCAACGCAATACCGGTGATATCACCAACGGTGCAACCTGGACAGATCTACTCGCTGGGTATACCCCTGCTGACATCGAATTCAACCGGGTAGCATTCGACCACCCACTGTTCATCATGTTCTCATCCGGCACCACCGGCGTGCCCAAGTGTATCGTCCACTCCACCGGCGGTACGCTGCTGCAACACCTGAAAGAGCACCAGCTCCACGCCGACGTGCGAGCCGGCGATCGCCTCTTCTACTTCACCACCTGCGGCTGGATGATGTGGAACTGGATGGTGACCGGTCTGGCCTCCGACGCCACCCTACTGCTCTACGACGGCAGCCCCTTTGCCGGCGACAAGCAGGTTCTGTTCGACTTTGCCGACGCCGAAGGGATGACTCAGTTCGGCACCTCGGCCAAATATATCGAGGCGTGCAACAAGTTTGGCCTGGAGCCGGCCAAGAGCCACCAACTGACGACACTACGCTCGATGTTCTCCACCGGCAGCCCCCTGGCGGCCGAGAGCTACGACTACGTCTACCAGCAGATCAAAGCGGATCTGCTGCTTTCATCTATCTCAGGCGGCACCGACATCATCTCCTGCTTCGCCCTGGGCTCGCCCATCCTGCCGGTCTGGCGCGGTGAGCTACAGTGCCGCGGCCTGGGCATGGCGGTCGATGTGTTCGACGAAGCGGGCAACCTAGCCCGTGGCGAGAAGGGTGAGCTGGTCTGCACCCGCCCCTTCCCCTCCATGCCGGTGGGCTTCTGGAACGATCCGGACGGCAAGAAATATCACGACGCCTACTTCGACCGCTTCGAGGGAATCTGGTGTCACGGCGACTTCGTTGAGATCACCAACCACTGCGGCCTGATCATCTACGGCCGCTCCGATGCCACCTTGAATCCCGGTGGCGTGCGCATCGGCACCGCTGAAATCTACCGGCAGGTCGAGCAGATCGACGAGGTGCTGGAGTCGATCGTGATCGGCCAGGAGTGGGAGAATGATGTGCGCGTAGTGCTATTCGTGAAGCTGCGCGAAGGGATCACTCTGAATGATGAGCTGATCGCCCGCATCAAGACTCAAATCCGCACCAAGGCCACGCCACGCCACGTTCCGGCAGTCATTGCACAAGTTGCCGATATTCCTCGCACAAAAAGCGGTAAAATAGTCGAGCTGGCAGTACGCGAGGTGGTCCACGGCAGACCGGTCAAGAATAAAGAGAGTCTGGCCAATGCCGAGGCGCTGGAGCTTTTCAAAGACCTCCCCGAGCTACAACAGTAAAAAAACGCACAATCTCGTATTCGAGTAGAGGAGCACCTACAGATGATAAAAAAACTGGCACTGGGTGCAGCGGTTATCGCTGCCTGCACCTTCACTGCACAGACCTGGGCAGCCAAAACGATTGAACTGAAGCTGAGCACCTTTCTGCCCGCTTCCCACCCCACCCAAAAGGATTTCATCGAACCCTGGATTGAAGAGCTGGAGAAGCGCACCAACGGTCAGGTCAAAGTCAAGATCTTCCCCGCCGGCTCCTCCTTTGGTCATGTCGCCAAACAGATGGACCAGGTACGCGCAGGTGTGGTCGATATCGCCCACGGCCTGACCGGCATTCCGCGTGGCCGCCTGCCGCGTACCGCCATTATCGACATGCCTTTCCTGGTGCGCAGCTCCGAGGCCGCCAGTCAAACCTTGTGGAAGCTCTACCCCGATTACCTGAAGCAGGAGTATAAGGGCGTCAAAATGCTCGCCCTGCACGCCCACAACGCCGGCCAGATCCACACCCGCACCAAGAAAGTCGAGTCGATGGCCGATATGAAAGGGCTGCGCATGCGTGCGCCTTCCGTAGCCGTCTCAATGATGCTGGAGCAGCTCGGCGCTTCACCGGTCGGCATGCCGCCCACCCAGGTCTACGAGAACCTGGAGAAGGGCGTGATCGACGGCACCGTCTTCCCCTGGGAAGCAGTCTACGGTTTCAAACTGTTCGAGCCGCTCGGCTATCACCTGGATGCCGACGCCTACACCACCTCTTTTTTCTTCGTCATGAACGAGCGCAAATACCGCTCCCTGCCTGAAGATGTGCGCAAGGTGATCGACGAGCTCTCCGGTCAGGCGCTGGTCGATCAGATCGGCCCGCTCTGGGATGAATGGGATGAGCCCGGCAAACAAGCGATTGCCGACAAAGGCAACACCGTCACCAAGCTGAGCCCGGAACAGCGTGCCGAATGGCGCAAGGCGTTGGCGCCGATGATCGACAAATACCTAAGCAGCATCGAAGACAAAGGCGTGAAAAACGCCCGCGAGATCTATCAGAAAGCCCAAGAGTACGTTGCTGAGTTCGAAGCAAAGTAGTCCCTTGAAGTAGATACAGGGGCGTTGAGTGCCCCTGTATCCGCACACTCACCCGACGGATCTGAACATGCTTAGGTTTTTCAAACAGAGCCTGCTGGTGATCAGCCACTGGTCTGCCCGGTTTGGCATGCTGCTGCTGATTGGCGCCATGCTGGCCACCACCCTCGATGTGTTGGCGCGTAAACTGTTTGGGTTTACCTACCCGGGCACCATCGATGTCGTCCAGCTGCTAGTGTTGGGCGCGGCGTTTCTGGCCATCCCCTACGCCTTTATCACCCGCAGTCATGTGGCGGTGGCGATTGTCACCGAGCGTTTCAGTGATCGCTGGAAACACGCGGTTGGCCTGCTGGCCGGCATCCTCTCGTTCGGGCTGATGCTGAGTTTCGCCTGGTTTGGCTATCAGCAGGCGATGATGCAGCTTGAGTATGGCGATGTCTCGCAAACCGTCGGTATTCCAATGATCTGGTATTGGGTGCCGCTGCTCTATGGCTGTCTGCTCTCGGTGCTGGTGAGCCTGCAGATCGCTATCGAATCCCTCCATGGCGCCATTCGTGGTGACAACTTTATCCATTAGCCAGGCAGTAGAGGTTAGTTAAGATGTCAGAATCGCTAATGGGGCTTATCGCATTTGCCGGGATGTTTGTTCTGATCGCCCTGCGGGTACCGATCGCCATTGCCATGGGCACCGTCGGTGTGATTGGTGGTCTGCTGCTAAACGGCTTTGACAGCGTCTCTTTTATTATCGGCTCGCTCCCGTTTGAGACGGTCTTCCCCTACGGTCTCTCGGTGATCCCGCTATTTATTATGATGGGCGTATTTGCCGCGCGCGCCGGCTTGTCAAAGAGCCTGTATGAAGCGGTGAACGCCTTTATCGGTCACCTGCGCGGTGGTCTCTGTATGGCCACGGTCGGAGCCTGTGCCTCCTTTGGGGCGATCTGCGGTAGCAGTTTGGCGACTGCCGCTACCATGAGCAAGGTAGCCATGCCGGAGATGCGCAAACGCGGCTATGACGACGGCCTGGCCGCTGCCAGTATCGCCGCCGGTGGCACCTTGGGTGTGTTGATTCCGCCCAGCGTAATCATGGTGATCTACGCCCTGCTGACCGAGCAGTCGATCGGCAAGATGTTCGCCGCCGCGATCATTCCG
>JAKSCN010000471.1 GCA_022360595.1 Chromatiales bacterium | reverse complement strand
CGGGACTCGACCAACGTGCTGCTGGGCTTCTTTGGCGCACGCTCAGTACACGCTACGCCAATATGATTTCTGGAATTGTGGTATTTAGTGTGGCGCTTGCTTTCGTAATACCTTCCTCAATGGGGCGTATCGTTCTCCTGGTCCCTATCATTGTAGCCCTTGCCGACCATATGGGTTACGGCGTCTCCTCTAATGGCCGCATCGGCATGCTGACAGCCGCTGCCTTTGGCACCAGCCTGCCGGCTTTCGCCATCCTGCCTGCCAATGCTCCCAATATGATTCTGGCCGGAATGGCAGAAAATATTTACGGTCATGAACTCTCTTATTGGGATTATTTGCTTTTGCATTTTCCCGTGTTGGGCGCTATCAAAGCGCTACTTCTGATTTTGCTCATTCTGTGGATGTTCCCTGATCGTGATTCCCCAAATGAGGTCTCGTCTCAACCTGGTGTTGTCCCCATGAGCACTGAAGAACGCCATTTAACGGTTGTGCTTGGTCTCTGCCTTGCCCTTTGGTTTACCGATGGGATTCACCATATATCACCGGGATGGATCGGACTGGCTGCAGCACTCTATTGCCTGTGGCCTCATTCAAAGTTGACCTCGAAAAACTGCCTGAGCAAAGATATCAAGTACGATCCGCTATTCTTCGTAGCTGGCATCATGGGCTTGGGTGCGGTGATCTCGGCAACAGGATTGGGTGAAATGGTGGTGCAAAATCTGAGCCAGCATGCTGATTTATCCTCTGATCGGCCACTGTGGAACATCACTGCACTAACGGTGATTTCCACGCTGGTTGCAATAGTTACCAACCTGCCCGGTGTACCGGCCGTTATGACGCCCATGGCACAAGACTTGGCCAACATGACGGGCTTGTCCCTGGCTACTGTTCTGATGACCCAGGTGTTGGCATTTTCCAATGTCTTCCTGCCTTATCAGGCACCGCCATTAATCATGGCTATGCAGATTGGTAACCTGCCGGCCGGTGCGATTGCCAAACTGTGCCTGGCATTATTCGTGGGCAGCGCGTTAGTATTGACTCCATTAGATCTGCTGTGGTGGCATCTCCTGGGTATGCTTTAGGGCCTGTTAACACGGAGCACGCCCATGCGCGACTGGTAGGAATAGTATGGAAATTCATCAACTGAAGACTTTCGTTACCGTTGCACGCGAAGGCAGCATTACACGTGCCTCAGAACGACTATATCTCAGTCAACCCGCAGTGAGCGCACATATCAAGGCGATTGAGGAGACACTTGGCCTTGAATTATTTGAACGAACACCCAAGGGCATGAGCTTGACCAGTGATGGCCAACGGCTGCTTGCCAAGGCGGAACAAACGCTTAGTGCTCACCGTGAGTTGATAGAGGAGGCCACTCGTATCAGGGGGCATCTGACAGGAAAGCTTCATCTTGGAACGGGTGGCAACTCAAACACAGAAGCATTTGGCCGCCTTCTTATGGTCCTTTCCGAGCGCCACCCCGAAGTGGAGGTAGCGCTTCAGCATGGCTCCTCACTGGATATACTAAATGGCATTCGCGATGGCAGCCTGGATGCCGGCTTCTATAATGAGGCTGACAAGCCCGATGCAGATCTGACAACCATTGAAGTCTCGCGTTTCGGCATATTTCTGGCAGCCCCTCCGGGCCTTGTAGCAACCTCGCAACCTCTGGACTGGCAAGCTCTTGAGGAACTGCCGTGGATCTGTCCGATTTCCAGCACTTGCTGTGGGCAGGCAGCCGAGAATTTATTCAAGATGCATCAAATCCGGCCCAAGCGGATCATCAGCATTGATAGCGAAAAAGTCACTCGCACACTAATCGCCGGTGGGGTTGGAGTTGGTCTCTTACATGCGGAAACAGCCAAGGATGCCCAACTCTGTGGAGAGGTTGATCTCATATGCGAAGTCCAAAAGTCGGTGAGTGTTCTATTTGCGTATCTGACGGACCGCGCTCAGGACTCTCTACTGAGCGCCGTGAGATCTATCTTATCCACAGAGCCGTTCTGAATAGAGAGTTATATTCGTATCTTTTAAACGGTAACAGCTATAACCGAGCTTGTACGGGTAATAATTTCCCTCACCAATAGCCCCTTTCCTACTATCTTCTTGTCCCGCAGATATATACCCTTAAATTATTGATTGACTCGCTGAACGTTGGGTCTACTACAGTGCTTATTGATAAACGATAGAGCATCTTTGAACCAAACTGAGACACCAGCCCAGGGCAGACTATGCCCTTCCTTCGCAGAAGATCCAAATGCTGGATATATTTTTACCTCTGCTATCTTTCCGGACTTTTCCATATGGGATGACAGTTCCCTTGTTGGTGATAGATCATAATCATTCTCGGCCTGAAAGAAAAAGATGGGTCCATTTGAATGAGCCGCGGCTCTTTTCATCACACTTTGCAGATCTTCTGAATCACTCCAGCTCTGTGCTGCTACCGATGCACTTACGCCGGCACAGTAGTCACCTTTTTCCATACCAAGCACAACCTGAATACCACCAAATGAGTTGCCGACTGTAGCAATACGATCTTTCTGAACAAAACTCTGCTTTTGTAGCCAGGCAAGCGCCGCCATTTGATCTGACAAATGGTCTGTTTCATGAAGCTCGACCAGCTTCTTAGCGGCTTTTCCCCAACCGGTCCATCTGGCCGCTTTAATTTCATCGACTATATAGGG
>JAKSCN010000663.1 GCA_022360595.1 Chromatiales bacterium | reverse complement strand
GCTCAACAGTGACGATCAAATTAGTGTTAACAGGCCCTAAAAAATTTCTCGAATTAGGAATTCAATTCTGAATTAAATGGACATTTTATAAAACAAAAGTATTATCAGCTTGTAATTGTATAGATATTCTTAAAGACTTTCCCGAAAATGTCATCAGACCTAGAAAAAAGGCTAGAGCATTTGGAATCTCTGCGCATGAAAGCCGAAGAGGCTTTTTTTGCAGAACAAGATGCTAAAAAATCCAAAGACCTTGAGAAGGTCTCAGGTATTATCCAAGATCTACGCATCTACCAGATCGAACTGGAGATGCAAAATGACGAACTCTTCAGGGCTCAGGCTGAGGCCAGAATTGCCCGCGACGAGTATTTCGATCTCTATCATGAAGCCCCCGTCGGTTATGCCACCATTGGAGAAGATGGTTGTATTCTTAAGGCCAACCGCTTTTTAATCGACCTCGTCAATCGGGAGGCTGCTGACCTAAATGGTTTGCACATTTTCGACTTGGTCCACGAGGAAGATATAGGTGAATTCAGAGCCCGTTTTCGAGCCTTCTACAACAGGCCTGAGGCCAAAGAGATTAGCTTCCGCATCGATAGGGATAACGCAGAGGTCTATGTCACCCTTACCGGACGGGTCACGCAGATTAGCGATGGGGCAGTGAGTCCGAAGCGATGTTTGCTTGTCGCCTTTACCGACATCACCAAGCTCAAGAAGAGTGAATTCGAACTGGTACTGGCGGCAAAGGTGTTTGACAGCAGTATCGAAGGCATCGTCATCACTGATGGCAAAGGTGAAATCCAACGTGTCAACCGGGCCTTTTCCCTGGTAACGGGCTACGAAGAGAGGGAAGTGCAGGGCAAAACACCTGCGATTCTGAAGTCCGGGCATCATGATCACTCCTTTTATGTGGATATGTGGGACCAGTTATCCCGCGAGGGTGTCTGGCAAGGAGAAGTTGTCAACAAGCGGAAGAATGGCGAGACCTATGTGGAGTGGCTTAGCATCAGTGCTGTTTCAGCCATTGACGGGAGGGTCAAACACTATATCGGCATTTTTAGTGATATCACTGAAAAGAAACTCAATACCCAGCAGATGCAGCAGCTGGCTTACTATGATGTGCTGACCGGACTGCCTAACCGAACACTATTTTACGATCGCCTCAAACAGTCTCTGGTACGTGCAAAACGGAATCTGAGTGCACTGGCACTGCTTTTTATCGACTTGGATAACTTCAAGGAGTTAAACGACAGTTATGGCCATGCGGAGGGTGATCTACTGTTACAGGGTGTGGCGAGTCGTCTGAAACAGACTGTGCGGGCCAGCGATACAGTGTCCCGGTTAGGGGGCGACGAATTCACCATTATTCTAAGTGATTTCCAGGATCCAAATGTTATTAGTCTGGAATCTTCCAAGGTTGCAGAAAAGATTCTGGCAATCCTCTCAAAGCCGTTCCAGTTGAAAGAGGTGAGCTATCAGTTATCTGCTAGCATTGGCATCGCCATCTATCCACAGGATGGTGAGGTGATCAGTGAACTTATCAAGCATGCTGATAGTGCCATGTACCAGGCAAAGAGCATGGGAAAGAACACCTTCCATTTCTTTTCTCAGCAGATGTTCAAGGCGCAGCAGGAACGTTCGGAACTGAAGGCAGATTTGAACAATGCCATAGCAGAGGGCCAGTTTGTACTCCATTACCAGCCTCAGATCTGCCTGAGTACCAACGAGGTGGTTGGATGCGAGGCTCTGATTCGTTGGAATCATTCTAAAAGGGGCCTGCTGCCACCTGGTTTCTTCATTGGCATTGCCGAGGATATGGGAATGATCAATAGGATTGGTGACTGGGTTCTGGAGCAGGCCATTTCCCAACTCAGGCGGTGGCATGACCAGGGGATAGATACCCTGAAAATTGCAATCAATCTCTCAGTCGAGCAGATCCGGGACAGCAGGCTACCAGGAAGAATCAGCATGTTGCTGGATAGATATGATGTGCCGCCGGACAAGTTGGAGCTTGAGATTACCGAAAGTGCCATGTTGAAGGATACGCTCGAGTCATCCCAGGCTCTGCAGTTGGTAAAAAAGCTAGGGGTACGTATCAGCCTGGATGATTTCGGAACAGGGTATTCATCAATGACCTATGTGAAGCATTTTCCTGTTGACTCGCTAAAGATCGACCGGGTTTTTGTAAGGGATATCTTCGATTCCATTGAAGACAAATCCATCGTATTGGCCAGTATCTCACTGGCCAATAATCTGAGTGTAAACACCATTGCCGAGGGAGTGGAAACCCGGGAGCAACTAGATTTTCTCAAGGACAGTGGCTGTACCCATGTACAAGGTTTTCTGATCAGTAAGCCGCTGCCGGTCGAAGCGATTACTAAATTCATATCTAACTACCCGGCAGAGCCAAATAACTGATCAAATAGTGCTGCCCTTTTCACTGGCCAGCATTTTGGTTAAAGATTGGATCTGTTCCCTCAGTACTTCCACTTCCTCATTGCTTGTTTGCAGCCGCTGCATTAATTGGGCATTTAACTGTGCCATGCCTGCTTTATTCAGTGCCGTTTCAGACATTTCCGTGACTAAAGCCTGCTTTTTTCGTTCTGCCGCCCGCAGTTTTGTTTCCAACGATTTCAGATTCTCACGCAACTCTTTGTTGATCGTGGATAGCGATTGGGTGCGATCTGCCACCTTGATTTCCAGTTCATCGTTCAGTCGCTCGAGTTTCCTGTTTACTCGATGCACCTCGGAGAAAGCAAAGCTTAGAAACAGGCCTAGAATAGAGATTGCAACCAGAAACTCCTGAATAGCCAGTACGCTGGCTGCTTCATTCGTACCGGAAGCGAATGGGCCAATCCCTGAAGTGGTCGCCAACGTTGTGGCAAGGGATATTAGCAGTCCTGCACTGGTGGTTATGATGGGTGGTGTTCGCATCGCAATCCAGACCAGGAAAAGCATCAACAATACTGGACTGGCTGCCCACGGCATACTGTTGTACAGCGGTGTCAGGAGGAGTGAGCCAGCGAGCAGCGGGACTATAATCAGACCCGCAATTTCCAATTTAGATAGTTGTATACGGACAAATGGCGCATCAGTGCTTCCTGACAAACTAAGAATCAACGGCAGGGTTACTATCAGGCCTGTAGCATCCCCAAACCACCATAAACGCCAGAACTGCCAATAGTTAATGGAAGGGTCACCCAGCGCGTAAATTTGTGCGCCTGCCAGCGCGGCAATTGGCGGCCCCGCTAACAAGATGACCCCAACGGCAATACCTAGATTTTTTAATGTTAGATTAAGGGGGTGATTGCCTGAAAGCCTGCCGATAAGATAAGCGGAGAAAAGTGTTTCAGACAGATTGACAGCAGCAAATCCGAGAATTTGCCAAACAGGAAAGTTGCCTATATCCGCGGCAAATTCAGCGATTGCCCCAGCTACTGCAAATAGCCACCAATGTCTTTTCGGGGATAGCAGGAAGGCAGCTAACAGGAAAGCGTTTGGTGGCCACATGATGGCGATGCCTTCTGGCATGATCGTGAAATGCACGGCAAACAGTCCCGCAAGATAGTAACCAATCCCGGTGACTAGTGCTGCTTGATAAGGCTTGCTCTGGTAGAGATTCATGTTTTTTTCTGATAATTGTTTTAGAACGACCTATTGTGAAAGAGTGTAGCGTTTTAAACAAGCCGTTGGTTTTCAGAAAGTGTGAACAGGCCCTAAGTCAAGCCGCTTTGCCAGACTCCTTAAATTGGTGATAATACTACGCCTCTTCCAACCCTGCCAAAGGGCCCTAGTAGCCCGCGGTTATTAAACCCATCGACCTACTCCAACTTGGCATATTCAACAGCATCCAAACTGCTCCAGCTCCAATATCCGATTGGCTGGGCCGCTCAGTATCGATTAGATAATTTGTACACTAATAAAATCGATCTGGCGCCTTTTTCGTATCAATCGTGATAAAAGAACCCGTCAGGGAGATGCGTTTTGTTCGGGGGTTAATGAAGGATCAGTATCGAGCGCTTCCAGGATTCATTCACAGCCCTACTATGGGGGATTAGCAGGTAGTAGTGCCGCAATGCTCGTCACACAATACTCTCATGAGGAATCAGCACGTACATAACCGGCATCCATGGGGAAACTTCCACTTTTAATCAGGTCCTGCTGATGACATTGCTGCACTATGAAATTAAAGATAAACCTGAGTAAATCAGTTTCTTTGAAAAGACCATAGCGATTTTTTTGCGAACGAGGAGTGATCAGGCACTTCGTCTTCCAGACACAGTTTACAGAACCATCGATAGGGGCGTTCGGTATGGTTGTAGTAAGGCTTAAATCGTCGCACAGCGGACCGTTAAGTCGCGACTCATTCACCTAAGGCCACCTCTTCAGAGCGCTGTCAGTAAGCATTCTCCTGTTTCAGAACGATAATCACCGTGTTCATAACTATCTTTATGTCGAGCCATAGCGACCAGTTACGAATATAGTCCAAGTCGTGTTTAATCCGCTTTTCCATCTTTTCAGTGGTATCCGTTTCTCCTCGGCACCCGTTGACCTGCGCCAAACCGGTAAGCCCAGGTTTAACCTTATGTCTTAACATGTAACCGCCAATCAGTTTGCGGTAATACTCGTTGTGGGCTACCGCATGGGGTCGGGGGCCGACGATGGACATGGTGCCTTGAAGAACGTTGATGAGTTGGGGGAGTTCGTCCAGAGATGACCGTCGTAGAAATGCGCCCAGCGGAGTCACGCGGGCATCGTCCTTCTGTGCTTGTTTGATCTCGTTGCCATCTTCACAAACAGTCATACTGCGGAATTTCCATACCGTGAACTCTTTACCATCCAGACCATAACGACGCTGCTTGAACAGTGCCGGACCGGGTGATGTCCACTTGATTGCCAGTGCGATGATGGCCATAGGCAGGGCCAATAGCGTGAGCGCAATGGTACTGAGTGCGATGTCCTCAGCCCGTTTTATCCAACTATCGGTCCCCAGAAAAGGTGTCTCATACACGCTGAGTGCCGTGATGCCGGCCAGATCCATTTTGCAGCATCGCAGTGGTGTGCCGCGGATTAACTGTTTGTCGATATTTCCCTGGTGCTTGTTTCTAAGGGTTCTGCGATCAGAGACAAGATAAACGGATGCCGTACTGTTTCCCAGACGGCCCACCAGGGATTGGCACTTACTCGATGACATATGCGGACATGCAATATAGATGAGATCAATCTCACCTTGAGAGGCGCTGGCTACAAGGTCGTCACAGCTTTTCACCTTCATGTGTTGTGTTGACTGTAGTTTAACGGTGCCGGTCTTTTTGTCATCGTAAAAACCAACGATTCTGAAGCCCATCCAGGGGTTGTTTAAGACCCGTTCAGCAACATGAACCGCCAGGTCATTGGAACCCACGATAGCCAGTTTTTTTGCATTGAAACCATGAGTGCGGGCGAAGCGCAACAGGTAACGTCCACTGTATCGTGAAGCGACTATGACCAGGGGTACGAAGAGAAACCATGTCACGACGACACCCTTTGGAGGGGGCGGCGAACTATCGTTAATATACAGTACTAATGCCACTACTGCTGCTGCACCGAACCAGGCTTGACAGGCGTACCAGGCTTCCATGTGAATGGGTTCCGTGCGCCAGGAACGATAGAGGTGTTTGAATGTCGTGAAAACAAAAAATGTTGTAACCGCCCCCAGGACGATGAGGGAGATTTGCTTGTTGATTACGGCATCATGGAGGTAGGCGACCAGCAGGAGTGTTCCTACAATGATGAAACCATCCATGATCATGCTCAGAACACTGAGATTGTTCTTGTAGGGGTGCACCTTGGGTTTTTTGGTGCCCTGTCGCACGGTACTGTGAAACGTGTGCTGGATATGCATCGCCCTATCTCCCTCTGCTTAGCTGCCCTGAATGCACTGCCGATTGTTCAGCTTTGGCGCCGCGCCGTCTCCAGCGCCGTGGATAACAAGCGGTTCCGTTCATAAGGCCTGAGACTCCTGTTTTAAGGTGGTTGTTTTCAGTTGTTTACCGAAAGCTTTTTGTGTAGGTGAGGAGCCTGCGTTTTGACCATCAGTCCAATAGCCTCTGCGTGAGAGTTCACGCAGCACCAGTTCGGCCGCTTCATCTGAATCAACCTGTGAGGCGTCGATCTCGAGATCTGGATTTAATGGCTGTTCATAGGGGTCACTGATACCGGTGAAGTGTTCGATCAGACCGGCACGCGCCTTTTGATAGAGACCTTTACAGTCCCTCAATTCGCAGACTGATAGGGGGGTCGAGACATGAATTTCAAGAAAGCAGCCCACCTCTTCAATGGTGGAGCGAACGGCTTCCCGGGTATGGCGGTAGGGTGCTATGGGAGCACAGATCGCAATACCCCCGTGCCTTGTGACTTCGCTTGCGACATAACCGATGCGGCGGATATTTAAGTCTCGATGTTCTTGGCTGAAGGTCAGTTCACTGGATAGGTTTTGGCGTACAACATCACCATCGAGGAGACTGACTGGCCGGCCGGTGCTGGCAATCCTGGCAGCAAGCGCCCTGGCAATGGTGGATTTACCTGCGCCTGACAGTCCGGTGAAAAAACAGGTGAAGCCTTGCTCCTGTCGATCGACCTCTGGTGCTGGAAATTCGACCGGCTCCGTATCCTTCTGGCTCAGATCAGGCTCTTCTCTTTCGGCTTGGTCATTCAAGT
>JAKSCN010000574.1 GCA_022360595.1 Chromatiales bacterium | reverse complement strand
GCCTTGTTCAGTTAATGCGGTCACGGAGAAGAGCATAACATCACCATAGAATTGGCGTTCAAGCTCATCGCCAATATCGGTCAGTTGATCGCTGTGATCAACACCCGCACGAAACTCCGACTGACCTATCTCTTCCACGGTGCGTCGATGCAGCATAGGGAGGTTGGCGGAGATGAAGCGGTCACCTATTTCGGCTTTGATCAACCGCCCCAGCACCGGCCCTGCCATGCGCAGCTTCAGTGGTGCAAAGGGGATAAAGTAGTGCAGCATCTCCGGTCTGAAGATGTAGTTGCCGGTATAGACGGTGCGGGCAGGCGTGATACTCACATCCAGCGGCTGAGACTGATAACTGCTGCTGCGGGTAGGGTGTTCGCCGTCAAAGAAGTGGTTTAAGCGCTCAGTAAACCGGTTGAGACACGCCAGATGATTATGGTGGCCGGTTGCAAGGCACTGATACTCAAAAGCGGTGGGAGTAGTGCTAAAACCGAACAGATCGGCCATGTCATGGTAGGCAGCGCCATCCGTTGTTGTCTGTTGTCGGCCATGAAATTGACAGGGTTGCTCTGCCTTCATGGTGTTAAGTCTCTGAAAGAAAGCGATCAGGTCTTGTAGCAGTCTACCCGCCATCACAGCGGGTGAAACCGGTGGGTCGCCGACCACTTTACCGGTCAGTATTTGGGCATCGGAGTGGCTGAAAATCTGATCCAGATGATAGAAGTAGTTGATCAGATAGTGGTGCTCATCACCCTGTGGCGTGGCGAGATTAACGCGAAACTCCTGATCGCTATCGATGAAATAGAAGAGCAGTTTCTCTGTGCTGTTCTGATAGAGCTGATGGAGCTTCAGATAGGTGATGTTGCGCATGATCGATGCGCCTTTATGAAAAAAGTCGGGTGTTTCAATATCACCTAAAATGGCGCTGAGATCTGACTCGCTCTTTGCCGTCAGCTCTGCTACCAATGACTGTTGCTCTCTCTGCCCGAAATAGATGCTCTCAATCCCTTGCTGCTGGTAGTACTGGGCAATCTGCCGGTTCTTCTCACGGCTGCTTGAGGCTTTTGAATCGTCAGCGATCAGTACAGCGATTTTTCGGTATTGCCCATCCTGCTCGCTACCGTAACCGTAGGCGTTGCAGAGTTGTAACAGGCTCTCCAGGCAGCTCTTCAGATGCTTGGGCCGATCTGCAACGGGAATGACAACGATGAATTTATGTCGGTCTGCTGTCGTGTTATTGAGTTGCTCTTTCTCCCGATAGAGGGCTTGATAGAGGCTGATTAGCGTATCGCTGTATTGTTGGTTGGCAAATTGCTGCTCAATAATCGCAATAGTCTTGTTACAGCGCTGCTCCTGATCCAGATCCTCATCTCGCCAAATGGCGTTGATCTTTTCAGTCAATGCACTGCCACTCTCGGCTAAGAGATGGGTTACTGCGTGCTTAAGAGTGGCTGACATGATAAGTGAATCGATCACCGTTTCGAGGAGTAGTTGGGAAAGGCGTCTTTATCGATACCGATTTCGATAATGGTGATGGCGCTGGTCAGATCATTGTCGTCGAATAGCCTATCGATATCCTGCTCACTGTCGATGCGCGCATAGTTCACGCCGAATGAGCTGGCCAACTGTTCGAAGTCGGGATTAGTAAAGTCGCAACTGATATAACGCTGTTGATAGTGCTGATGCTGATTTTTACGAATGAGCCCCATGGTCTGGTTATTAAAAACCACCACATTCAGCGGAATTCGGTAGTTGACGGCGGTCATGATCTCCATGCAGCACATCTGAAACCCGCCGTCACCCAGGATAGCGAAGGTGGTCTTTTTGTTTGAGAAGCGTGAACCTATCGCCGCAGGAATGGCATGTCCCAGGGATGAGACACCTGAATTGGGGTAGAAGCGGTTCTCGCTGGAAACCTCGAAAAAGTTCTGGGCAAAGATGATATTGTCGTCGAAGACTACCGTATCTTTCGGAAAGTAGTGGGCCAGCTTTTTGAAAAAGGTCTCGATCAGGGCAAAGCCTGAGTGAAACAGCGCATAGTCGCTGTTGGTGCTGTGCTTGAGCGTATTGATGGCGGTGATAGTCGCTTCACGATGCTCGTGGCCGACCGCTTGATCATCCAAGTAGTCCACTACGCTGTATAGGGTGTCGGCAATGTCGCCGTGAATGGCGATGTCGGCTGAGTAGACCTTCTCCAACTGCCGGTAGTCGTTGTCGATCTGCACAACTTTTGGGCGCTCTGTGATCGATCTGTCCCACATATAGCTGGTCCGCTCATTGAAGCTGGCGCCCAACAGAATGAGCAGATCGGCCTTATCGGTGATGTACTGGTAGGCACAACCGCTGGAGGTGACCCCAAGGCTGCCGAGGGCCAGTGGTGAGTCCTCATCGATAACGCCTTTGCCCTTCAGGCTGGTGGTGACGGGGATTGCTCGCAGCTCACTGAGCTGACTGATCACCCCTTGAGCATCCGATCGAATACAGCCATGACCGGCAATCATCACCGGGTGTTTGGCATTGAGGATCAGCTTACTGAGCTCCCGGGCCGCTTCGGTCTGAATGCAGGTGGCGTGGCGGGAGCGGTCTGTTTTAATCTGATTGAGCAGTTCGGCATCCACCGTCTCATGCTGGATATTGAACGGAAAGCTGAGTAGCACCGGTCCAGGATTGTCCGATAGCAGCGTTTGGGTGGTTTGGTTCAGAACCTGGGCGAGGTAGTCGGTGCGCTCAATGATTTTGTTATAGCGGGTGATCCCTTTGAACAGGGAGGTCTGGTCAATGCTGCCGCCCTCACCGGAGCTCTCCTGTAAACCGCCCTTACCGAAGATATGGGTGGAGGTCTCGCCGGTGATTACCAGAACGGGCTGTTTGTCCGCATAGGCGTTGGCGACCCCGGTTACCAGATTGGTTGCACCCGGGCCGGCCGTGGCGATACAGGCGGCAATCTTTCCCGATGCCCGGTTGTAGCCGCAGGCCATGAAAGAGGCGCCCTGCTCGTGTTTGGCCAGTACTGTCTGTATGCCGGAGTCGTACAGCTTGTCGTAGACCGGCAGGATATGAGCGCCGGGCATGCCAAATATGTATTCGACTCCTAACCGCTCCATATAACGAACGATCAGTTCACTTACCGTTATCTTCATTACTCTGTGGCGTATAAGCGCAGGCTGCGGCCTGCGGAATTGCTGGGCGCATCTTAACCCAGCTTGCTTGGCTCAATCCAGGTGGGGAATGTAGGGAAGAAAAAACCCCACAGCGTGGGGTTTGTGAAGCCGGGCGAGAGGCGGCGGGTTATGACATATGCTGCCCACCGTTGATCGAGAAATCGGAACCTGTCACATAGCCGCAGTCATCGCTGGCCAGATAGGCTACTGCCTTGCCGATCTCCTCTGGTTTGCCCAGGCGTCCCACGGGAATCTGCTTGATGATCTTGTCGAGTACATCCTGAGGAATTTTGGCCACCATCGGGGTGAGCACATAGCCGGGTGATACAGTGTTGACGGTCACCCCTTTAGCGGCCACCTCTTGTGCCAGCGCCTTGGTAAAGCCGTGAATCCCCGCCTTGGCCGCTGAATAGTTACACTGGCCAAACTGCCCTTTCTGAGCATTTACCGAGGAGATATTGATAATCCGGCCGAAGTTCTTCTCCAGCATAGGATTGATCACCAGTCGGGTCATGTGAAACATGCTGTCGAGGTTGGCCGTGAGCACCTGATTCCACTGGTCCCAGGTCATTTTGCGGAAGGTGCCGTCGCGGGTGATGCCGGCGTTGTTGACCAGTACATCGATGGTGTCGCCGGTCATCTCCTCGATATTTTTAATGCAGGCGGCACAGGAGGCCTCATCGGTGACGTCGCCGTAAGCGACCAGAATCTCATAACCCTCCTGCCGCTGCTGCTCTTGCCAGGCTTTGGCCTTATCGTGATTTCCCCCGGCGTTATAACCTGCTACCACGGTCATGCCTGCATCGGCCAGGGCGCGGCAGATGGCGGTGCCAATTCCCCCTGTACCACCGGTTACCAGTGCGATTCTCTGGCTCATAGCTACTCCTCCAACTGTTATATGGTTTTGGAAATAGCGGAGATACAGCGTCCACTCCTGCCGACGCTAGCGTTAACGGGGGAAACTGTCAAACAGGCAATTACTTGTGATTTATAGGTTTTTTGGTCCTAGGCCCTAGTTAAGACGGGTGATGTCGGCAATCTCCGCTGGAAAGGCCTGAACGATGACAATCAACAGCGGAATCACATAGAAATAGAGATTCATCATGTTGCGGAGAAAGCGGTTGGCGTTGTGCAGCTCCATAAAATGCTGAACCACCATGCGGCCCTTGAAGGCGACGGAGATGGCAATAATGACCGAAATGACCAAATTGGTATCGGCGGTTTCAGCAATGAGTGAGTTGATGATGGTGATCCCCATCAGAACCAACCAGATAAAATCGATATTGCGCAGACTCAGTTGCATGGTGCCATTACCTCATCAGCTCCTCAGTTCAGTACGTAAAGCAGTGGAAAGATGACAATCCAGGCCAGGTCAATCATGTGCCAGTAGCTGGCAATGGTCTCCAACCCCTCGTGTTCCTGGGAGTTGTAGGCTCCGTTTTTCAGGCGATAGATACCCCACAACAGCGCACCGCTTCCCCAACCGACATGCAGAAAGTGGTTGAAGGTCATGTAGTAGTAGACGGTGAAGAAGAGGTCGGTATCGACGCTGTAGCCCTGAGCCTCGTTCCAGGTGAACTCCCAATATTTAATGACCAGATAGATCACCCCGGTGGCAACCGACGCGCTCAGCCAGCGAATCGACTGCTGCACCTGATCCAAACGGATGGCTTGGACTGACTTGGCGACAAAGTAGCTGCTGGAGAGCAGGGCCAGGGTGTTCAGCATGCCGGCCATGGTGTTGAGCTTGCCGGGGCCGGCTTCAAACACCTCCGGGTTATGCACTTTGGCGATGAAGTAGACGATGAACATCAGGGCAAATTCGCTCATCTCCGAGAATATCGCCACCCAGATGGCCGTATTGCCCGGTATCCGTCCTGGCTTGGGAGCAGATGACTTTTGCACGGGCTGAGGATTGCCCGGCTCGATATCCTCGGGTTGTGGCAGGGTAAGCGTGCTGTTCATGCGGCCTGGAAAGTGATCAAGAGTTGCCCAGACTCGGCATTTTATGCGCTATTTAGCTGTTGCTATATGCTTAAGGTCAAATCTGAAAACTGCCTTGCAATGGCTTAATCCGCTCTCCCCAAAAGCTTTTGCCAGCCCAAGCCGTTAGCCAGGGCAGTACCAAAAATAATTAACGAACAGCCGGTGAGCATGGTGAGGGTGAGTTGTTCATCCAGAAACCAGTTACCCCAGAGAATGGCAAACACAGGAATTAAGTAAGTGACAGTCAGCGTTTGCGTAGGGCCTATCTGCTTGATCAGGTGGAAATAGAAGGCGAATGCCAGAGAGGTAGATAAGACCGCCAGAGCGATCACCGAAAAGATCACCTGATCGTTTGGCTCTTGCTCGGGTATGAAAAAGGGCAGCAGGGGAATCAACAACAGAGCTGCTCCCAGTTGACTGCCGGTGACGTAGACCAGCGGCTGAATATCGGTGAGACGCTGTTTGGTGTAGTTGGCTGCCAGTACATAAGAGATGGCTGCCAGCAGGACGGCGCCAATAGAGATCAATGAAGGGGGCGGCAGCTCGCCCTGCTGGCGCCAGGCCATCAATACGATGACACCAAAAAAGCCCAGGACAATGCCGATCACCTTGCCCATGCCGATCTTCTCCTTTAACACCAGATAGGCGAACAGGGCACTGAAAATCGGTACAGTGGCGTTCAGAATGGAAGTCAGCCCAGCGGAGAGCTCAATCGCTGCATAGGCCAGGAGACTGAAAGGGAGTGCTGCATTCAGGGCACCCGCAATCAGTAGCTGGCGATAGCGTTTCAGCATCTCAAAAAACTGCTTTTGGTAGATGATCACCGGCAGCAGCACCAGCCCGGCCAGCAGCACCCGGAATTCGATCAGCCAGACGGCACCGAGCACAGGGGCAGCGATCCGCATAAACAGGAAGGAGCCGCCCCAAAGCATGGCCAGAAAGACGAGGATGGCGAAATGTAGTTGGCTCAAAGGGTGGTGCTCCTCGGATTATGTTCAGCTTCCCAGATATGCAGGGCTGCCTTGCGGGTGCTGCCCCAGTAGTATTTACCAACGTCGCCACTCTGTCTGAGAACACGGTGGCACGGGATCAAATAGGCAATCCGGTTTTTGGCAACGGCATTGCCCACGGCACGCGCTGCTTTCGGCTTACCCAATAGTTGTGCCAACTGTTGGTAGTTGAGTAGTCCGGCAAAAGGGATCTGCAGCAGCGCCCGCCACACTTGAATCTGAAAGTTGGTGCCGCTGACACAGAGGGAGAGTGGTTTGTCCTTCCTGAACTTCTCCGGGCTGAATACCCGTTGTAAGAGTTGGTCTGAACCTTGTGGGTCATGTTTTAACTGTGCCTGAGGCCACTGTTCAGCGAGTGGTTTAGCTGCCTGATCCAGGCTATATCCATCCATAAATGAGAGATGACAGATACCGCGTTCAGTTGTCGCGATCAGGGCTGGACCAAAAGGGGTTGCCCCGGAACCGAAGCGAATGGTCATGCCGTTGGCAGCCTGTTTGAATTCGCCGGGAGACATCGCCTCCATGTTGACAAAAAGATCGTGCAACCGCCCTGCGCTGGATAGTCCGGTATCCAGCGCCAGACCAAACAGATCCCCCGTGTCGTGCATACGCTGTTTGGCGTGTTCGACCGTCAGGTACTGCAGAAAACGTTTGGGGCTGATACCGGCCCAGCGGGTAAACAGCTTCTGCACATGAGACTCGCTGAGCTGAAGATAATCGGCCACATCAGCCAGTGTCGGCTGATGCTGCAGATTGCTACGCAGGAAGCCGATTGCATCGGCAACCCGATCGTAGTCTGTGTAATCTTTTAACTGAGACATGGTCTGTGGGGTAAAGCAGTTGAGTTAAGTTGACTATAAAGCCGATTTGGCCTGAGGAACACCCGATTCTTGCTGTGCAGCAAAATTATTTGCGACCCACTGGTTTTAATCGATTGAGATAGGCAAGGTGACACTCAGACAGGCGCCGCCGAGGGGCTCGGAACGGCCAATAGCGATGGTGCCCTGATACTGCTCGACAATGTCCTGCACAATGGAGAGCCCCAAACCGTGCCCCGGGGTCTGCTCGTCCAGGCGTCTTCCTCGCGTGAGGAGCGCTTCGGTTGCCGACTGCTCAATACCGGGGCCGTCATCGTGCAGTGTAATCAGCAGCCCGTTGTCGAACTTCAGTGAGAGCAGGATGCGCTGTTTGGCCCATTTGGCGGCGTTATCGAGCAGATTCCCCAGCAGCTCCTGCATATCGTCCTGTTCGAAGGGGAGCTGGTCGGGAGTGTCGACCTCTGTCCGGATATCGAGTCCCTTCTCTTGAAACAGGATGTTGATGGTATTGATCAGATCCTGACTATCCTGGTAAGGCTGAAAGCGTCTGCCGGCAGAGGCGCTGCCTGCAATGCGCGCCCGATTCAGCTCCCGCTCAATGATCTGTTGCATCCGTTCCGCCTGTTCCTGCACAACTGGCTGATCGTTTTCGATACCACTTTGATAGATCAGGTGCAGAGGGGATTTCAGGGCATGGGCCAAGTTGCCCGTGGCGTTGCGTGAGCGCTGCAGATGTCCCCGCCAAGTTGAGAGCAGCTGGTTGAACTCACTGACCAGTGGTTTGATTTCGGTCGGTACATCGGTTTGCAGAGCCGATTCTCGCCCTTGCCGAATGGCACGAATGTTATCGCCCACTGAATCG
>JAKSCN010000242.1 GCA_022360595.1 Chromatiales bacterium | reverse complement strand
GTGTTGCATGTCTCCTCCATGTTTCCGGCTCAGCTAGGCTGCATCTCCATGGTGGTGCCGCTGACCTGGCATCCCGTCAACAGCAACGGGGTTATTGTGTATGATCTGCGCCATGATCCGACTCCCTTGATTGAGCTGGACGAGGCAGAGATCCATAAGCGGATGTTTACACCCACCAGTGAGCTACCGGAAGGCGTCGAGCGGATACCCCTGAAGACGGTGCACATCAATAAATCCCCGGTTATAGCACCGCTGAACACCTTGACCGATGAGATGGCCGAGCAGTGGCAGCTAAATATTGAACAGGGGCGACAATATCTGCGCCAACTGCAAGCGGCCACCGGTGTGGTCGAGAAGATCCGAGCGGTGCACCAGATGAGTCAGTTCGAAGCGACCGATGATCCGGACCAGAACCTCTACGGTGGTGGTTTTTTCAGTGATGCCGATCGTAGGCAGATGCAGGTGGTCCATACTACCGAACCAGAGAAGCTGGGGGCATCCGCTTGGTTTTTTGATGATCCGCGTCTGCCTGAAATGCTGTTTCGCTACCGCGCCCGTAACTGGCCGGAGACGCTGACCCGTGATGAGCGGGAGCGGTGGGATGAGTATCGTCAGCAACGTTTTAGTGAGTCTGGAACCGGCATAACGCTAAGCAATTATCGACAGATACTGGCGAAGCTGATGATCGATACTAGTTTGGGTGACAATGATCGGGCGATCTTGTCCGCGTTGGCCGATTGGCCGGATATGATTAAGCTGACAGGGTGACGAGCGCGCAGAAGCGGGCGCTTCTGCGCAAGCCAAACTTACTCCTCGGTCCAGTTCTGCAGGGCCTCGATAATCCCTTTCGCCTGGTCTTTGCTGGAGATATTGAATTTGGATTTCTGCTGGTATTCGCCGTTGCGTTTCTGATAGCGGCGGATACTGTATTTATCACCGCTGTACTCTTCCTTTGAGCGATTCCACTCTTGATAACGGTACATCACCGTTGACCAAGCACCTTTTGAAAGGATTACCTTGTCCAGCTCTTTAACGACATCAATGCCGTCTTCCGAGTAATTGATCGTTAATTCATCTACAGTGGATGCCATTTTCCTAACCTGGGCTCCTGTGTTGAGCACGCGGTTTAGCGCGTGACATTTGGCCATATAAAGCGCGCAACTTAACAGAAGAGTCGGCGCAAGTCATTGGGAAATTGTCTCAGTTGCGCCGTTTCGCTCCAATAAGCGGATGATGTCCCCATTTTTCAACTGCCTTGCCAGAGCAAGCGGCGTCACGCCTTTGCTGGAGGGTTTGTTGACTTGAGAGCCATTGGCAATAAGAAATTTTACCAGTACGCGGTTCTCTGTCTTAATGGCGGCAATCAAGGGGGTATCACCGGTGCTGCTGGGCTGATTGATATCGGCGCCATGCTGTTTCAGCAGCTCGATAACGTCACGATCGGTGACGCCAACTTGCACCATGGTGTGAAGCAGTTGATTGGCGTTGAATTCAGCGCCCTCGTTAATCAGCAGTTCAGCCACTTGAGTACGGCCCGCCTCGACGGCGTTGTAGAGTCCGGTTCGGCCCTGATTGTCTTCACGATTGATATCGGCTCCGTTTTTCAGGAGCAGCTTGACCACGATGTAGCGTCCGGCTCTGGCCGCCACGTGGAGTGGAGTTTCACCGTTACTGTCGTACTGATTAATATCAGCACCCCAGTAGATATGGCGCTCGATCTGATCAATGTCGCCACGGTGTACGGCCAAGTAGAAGCCTATCGTTGGCTTGTCCGGTTTACTACAGCCAACCAATATGGCCAGTGCTATTAAAATCAGTAAGTGAATCGCTTTCATAACGTGACGCTTGTGTCCTGCCTGTAATCCTTTTCTCTACTCACCGGCTCTGAAAACAGTGTATGTCCGCAGGTCTGGCACCGCAAGCGGTGTTGCTCATTTCATGGATTGGTGACGCTGCCCGTGCTATGGTAGCTCCCCATGATTTGGAAGATTCTATTGACCCTGCTGGTCATTGCCGGTGCGGTAGTGGCCATCCGTCGGCGCAATCGCATGAATATGCTTGGGGATAGTCGGCCATCCGCCGTTCCCGCTATTGAGTCGATCAGCACCGGCAAGCGTTCGGCATTGCAGTTTGCCGCGATTGGGCTGGTGGCGCTGATGCTGATTGGTACAGGGTTTTATCTCTATCATCAGTGGCAGGATGCGTACCAAATCGTCTCTGTCCACGTCATCGATACCCGCTCGGGTAAAACTGTCACCTACGAAGCTTACAAGGGCGATGTAAAGGAGCGTAGCTTTGTCACCGTCAGCGGCCGGCAAGTGCATCTTGCCGAGGTTGAGCGGATGGAACTGGGCGGTCCCTAGAGCCTGTCTACACTAATTTGATCATCCCGGCCGGGAAGCGCGTGAGGTAACAATCTTGCGCATTTCCCGGTGTGCTTGTGGATGAATTATCCGTGGGAGAACGCCAGGAGATCCGCCGCTTTGCTGTGATCCAGGTTATGCAGCCCCAAAGCTGATGAGCCAGCCTCTTCAAACTGTTGCCTGATCTTTGCTGCCAGATCGCTGGCCTGGGCCGGGGTCTCAATCTGGTCCGATACCCGGGCGACCATCG
>JAKSCN010000283.1 GCA_022360595.1 Chromatiales bacterium | reverse complement strand
GGCTGTCCGTACCATCGCTGGTACCGCCCGCTCTATGGGTCTCGACGTGGAGGGAGTGTAAGCCATGGCTAAGTTGAGCAAGCGCGCCCGCGCAATCCAGGAGAAGGTCGAGGTTGGTAAGCAGTATTTGGTTGAAGATGCCTTTGCCCTGCTGAAAGAGATCTCCTCTGTAAAATTTGAAGAGTCTGTTGACGTTGCAGTCAACCTGGGTGTTGATCCGCGTAAATCTGATCAGGTTGTGCGTGGTTCTACGGTACTGCCTAACGGCACAGGCAAGACTGTGCGTGTAGCTGTGTTTGCTCAGGGTGATAATGCAGAAACGGCTAAATCAGCCGGTGCCGATATTGTCGGTTTCGAAGATCTGGCAGACGACATTAAGAAAGGCAACATGGATTTTGATGTGGTTATTGCCACGCCGGACGCCATGCGCGTTGTCGGTCAATTAGGTCAGATCCTGGGCCCACGCGGCCTGATGCCTAACCCAAAGGTTGGTACTGTAACGCCTAACGTTGCTGAAGCGGTACAGAATGCCAAGGCTGGTCAGGTTCGTTTCCGTACAGATAAGGCGGGTATTATTCACTGCCCAATCGGTAATATCTCTTTCGAGCCTGCCGCGCTGAAGCAGAATCTGGAAGCGTTGCTGAATGATTTGAAAAAGATGAAGCCGAGCGCCGCGAAAGGTGTCTACATGAAGAAGGTTACCGTCTCCTCTACTATGGGGCCGGGCCTGATGGTTGACCAGGCTTCTCTGGAACTGAAGTAAAGAATTTGCCGATAGCCTGCGAGGGCTATCGGCAGACAGGCTTTGGGGCTCGCAGTCGTTCGCGGCTGCTGCTGTCAAAGACCGCAGGTGCACATTGTGCTTAATTCAATCCTGCGCAGACGGGGCTCTGTGATTCGGGAAAATCCTGATGACAGTGCACGTTGAATGAGAGACAGCCTTCGGGTTGTCGTTGTATGAACTGGAGTGTATTGCACTCCGACGTAGTCAGGAGGTGACGCGTGCCACTCAATTTTGAGCAAAAGAAAGCTGTCGTCGCCGAAGTCGCCGAAGTGGCAAGCAGTGCCTATTCTGCTGTGGCGGCCGAGTATCGTGGCTTGAGTGTGGATCAGATGACCGAATTGCGTGCAAAAGCACGTGAATCAGGTGTCTATCTGCGCGTAATCAAGAATACCCTTGCTCGCCGCGCGGTTGAAGATACGGAATTTGCCTGCATGCAGGAAGGTCTGACGGGTCCGCTCGTTTTGGCTTTCTCCATGGAGGATCCGGGTGCTGCTGCTCGTGTAATCAAAGACTTCTCTAAAGAGAACGAACAGTTGGTAGTCAGATTGGCTGCTATCGGCGGGAAGGTGCTTGAAGCATCTGATCTCGACGTTCTCGCGAAGATGCCTACTTACGACCAGGCTGTCAGCATGCTGATGGCGGTCATGAAGGCGCCTACAGAGAAGTTGGCTCGCACTATCAACGAAGTTCCAGGCAAGCTGGTACGTACCGTTGCTGCGATCCGCGATGCAAAAGAGGCGGCATAGGACGCTTTCACCTTTTAAATTTTAGTGCTAATAAGTTATCAGGAGTTTTACAATGGCCGTTTCTAAAGACGATATCCTTGAGGCTATTGCCAACATGTCCGTAATGGAAGTCGTTGAACTGATCGATGCTATGGAAGAGAAGTTCGGCGTTTCTGCTGCTGCAGCTGTTGCTGCTGCGCCTGCTGCCGCTGCTGGTGAAGCCGCCGCTGCAGAAGAGAAGACTGAATTTGACGTAGTCTTGGCCTCTTTCGGTTCCAACAAAGTTGCTGTGATTAAAGCAGTACGTGGTGTGACCGGTTTGGGTCTGAAAGAAGCTAAAGAAGCTGTAGAAGGTGCTCCTGCCACTCTGAAGGAAGGTGTTTCTAAAGAGGAAGCAGAAGACATCAAGAAACAGCTGGAAGAGGCTGGTGCAACTGTCGAAGTCAAGTAATTCTGCTTGTTTTCGATATTTGCAAACCCTTGAACGGGTTCGGGCTGGTGGCGATTCGTCACCGGCCTTTTCCCGCTTAAGCAGAGGGGATTTGAAAAGGGCTGTGAGAGCAGTTTTTTTCCAAGCCCCTGAAAGTGAAAAACCGGCAAGCTTGCGGGCTCACCGGGGTTGATAACAACGAAGCAGTTTGCGCATAAACCTGACGAGGGAGTCGGGTAGGAACACAGCAACAGGGAGGTACTGCTGGCAGGGTTCTGGCCGGCACATTTGAAAACTTTCTAGTTTTTAAGGGAGATCGTTTAGATCTTTTTTACGCCTTTGAAACCGAGGGACGGCAATATGGCCTATTCTTTCACCGAGAAAAAGCGTATTCGTAAGGATTTCGGAAAACGTCCGAGTATCCTCGAAGTACCTTTTCTTCTGGCGACCCAGATTAATTCATACCGTAGTTTTTTGCAGGCGGACAAGAAAACTGACGAGCGTCAGGATCTTGGTTTGCATGCGGCTTTCAAGTCGGTGTTCCCGATTGAGAGCTATTCCGGTAATGCAGTGCTGGAATATGTGAGCTACAGACTGGGCGAGCCCACTTTCGATGTTCGTGAATGTCAGTTGCGTGGCGCCACTTATGCGGCTCCATTGCGTGTGTTGGTGCGTCTGGTTATCTATGATAAAGAGGCGCCGGCTGGCTCAAAAGTTGTCAAAGATATCCGTGAGCAGGAAGTCTACATGGGCGAACTGCCCCTGATGACCGATAACGGTACCTTTGTGATCAACGGTACTGAGCGCGTTATTGTATCTCAGCTACATCGTTCGCCAGGTGTCTTCTTTGACCACGATAAAGGTAAGACCCACAGTTCAGGGAAGCTGCTCTTCTCTGCCCGCGTGATCCCTTATCGCGGCTCCTGGCTCGATTTCGAGTTTGATCCGAAAGATAGTGTCTTTGCCCGTATCGACCGCCGCCGCAAACTGCCAGCGACCGTGCTGCTGCGTGCTCTCGGCTACGATACCGAGCAGATGCTCGGTATGTTCTTCGATACCGATACTTTTGCGCTGACCAAAAAGAGCGCAAAGTTGGATCTGGTACCAGAACGCCTACGTGGTGAGACGGCAAGTTTCGATATTAAAGCGGGTAAAACCGTTGTGGTTGAGACTGGACGCCGTGTGACCCAGCGCCACATCCGTGAGCTGGAAAAGGAAGGGGTCAAATCCCTGGAAGTGCCTTTTGAGTTCATGCACGGTAAGGTTCTTGCGCACAATATTGTCGATACCGAAACGGGTGAGTTGTTGGCCAATGCCAATGATGAGATCACCGAAGAGCTGCTCGAAGTTCTGATCGACAAGGGTATAAAGAAGCTGGAGACTCTGTTCACCAACGATTTGGATCACGGTCCTTACATCTCCAGCACCCTGAATATCGATAGCACCACTTCCCAGCTGGAAGCCCAGGTCGAAATCTATCGTATGATGCGTCCGGGTGAGCCGCCTACCAAAGATGCGGCGCAGAACCTGTTCAATGGTCTGTTCTTCAGCTCCGACCGTTATGATCTGTCGGCGGTTGGTCGCATGAAGTTCAACAAGCGCCTCGGTCGTGATGATGTTACGGGCGAGGGTGTACTCTCCAACGAAGATATCGTCGATGTACTGCGTGAACTGATCAGCATCCGTAACGGCCATGGCATGGTCGATGATATCGATCACCTGGGTAACCGCCGTATTCGCTGTGTGGGTGAGATGGCCGAGAACCAGTTCCGTGTTGGTCTGGTGCGTGTTGAGCGTGCGGTCAAAGAGCGCCTGACACTGGCTGAGTCAGAGGGGCTGATGCCGCAGGAGATGATCAATGCTAAGCCTGTTTCGGCGGCGATCAAAGAGTTCTTCGGCTCTTCGCAACTCTCTCAGTTCATGGATCAGAATAATCCGCTCTCAGAGGTTACTCACAAGCGTCGTGTTTCCGCATTGGGCCCCGGTGGTCTGGCGCGTGAGCGTGCTGGCTTTGAGGTACGTGACGTACATCCTACCCACTACGGACGTGTCTGCCCGATTGAGACCCCTGAAGGTCCGAACATTGGTTTGATCAACTCGCTGGCGGTCTACGCCCGTACCAATGATTATGGTTTTCTTGAGACCCCTTATCGTGTGGTCAAAGAGGGTGTGGTGAGTGATGAAGTTCACTACCTCTCGGCCATTGAAGAGGGGCGCTATGTGATTGCACAGGCAAACTCAGCGTTGGATGGCGACAATAAGCTGACCGCTGATCTGGTCTCTTGTCGTCACCAGAATGAGTTCACCCTCTCTACACCGGATCGCATCGAATATATGGATGTCTCGCCCAAGCAGATTGTCTCTGTGGCGGCTTCCATGATTCCATTCCTTGAGCACGATGATGCAAACCGCGCTTTGATGGGATCGAACATGCAGCGCCAGGCTGTACCCACTCTGCGTGCCGAGAAGCCGCTGGTCGGTACCGGTATGGAGCGCGCGGTAGCAGTTGACTCCGGTGTGACCGTGGTTGCCAAACGTGGTGGTTTGGTCGATTCAGTTGACGCGGGACGTATTGTCGTGCGTGTTAATGATGATGAGACTGAGGCTGGCGAATCAGGTGTGGATATCTACAACCTGACCAAGTATACCCGTTCCAACCAGAACACCTGCATCAATCAGCGTCCATTGGTTATGCCAGGCGACCAGATTGCTCGTGGCGATGTGCTGGCTGACGGTCCGTCCACCGACATGGGTGAGCTGGCGTTGGGTCAGAACATGCGTGTGGCGTTCATGCCTTGGAACGGCTACAACTTTGAGGATTCGATTCTTGTCTCCGAACGGGTTGTGAAAGAGGATCGCTTCACCACGATTCATATCGAAGAGCTCACCTGCATG
>JAKSCN010000164.1 GCA_022360595.1 Chromatiales bacterium | reverse complement strand
TGGTGCCCACGTTTACGTGCGGTTTCGTACGTTCAAATTTTTCCTTGGACACGGTTATTACCCCTTAAGGATTACTGTTTCTTACTTACGGCTTCAGCGATACTCGCTGGAACCTCATTGTATTTTGCGAATTCCATGCTGTAGGTTGCACGACCTTGAGTGGCAGAGCGCAGGTCGGTGGCGTAACCGAACATCTCAGACAGTGGAACTTCCGCTTTGATCTGCTTACCGGAAGGTGAGTCATCCATACCCTGAACCATACCGCGGCGTCTGTTCAGGTCACCCATCACATCACCCATGTACTCTTCAGGAGTAACAACTTCAACCTTCATGATTGGCTCAAGCAGCACAGGGTTAGCTTTCGCAGCACCCTCTTTAAAACACATGGAGCCTGCAATCTTGAACGCCATTTCGTTCGAGTCGACATCATGGTAGGAACCGTCATACAAGGTAACTTTGACATCGACCACAGGGAAACCAGCGATAACACCGTTCTCCATCTGCTCTTGAACACCTTTATCAACCGCCGGAATGTATTCACGAGGAACCACACCACCAACGATTTCGTTGACAAACTCGTAGCCGGAACCGGCCTCTTGCGGCTCGATTCGCAGGTAAACGTGACCATACTGACCGCGACCACCTGACTGACGGACAAACTTGCCTTCCTGCTCGATTTTATTCCGTATGGTTTCACGGTAAGCAACCTGAGGCGCACCTACATTAGCCTCAACTTTGAACTCACGCTTCATACGATCAACGATGATCTCGAGATGCAGCTCACCCATGCCAGCGATGATGGTCTGGCCAGACTCTTCATCGGTGCTAACGCGGAAAGAGGGATCTTCCTGCGCAAGCTTGGAAAGGGCGATACCCATCTTCTCCTGGTCGCCTTTAGTCTTCGGCTCAACTGCAACCGCAATAACAGGCTCTGGGAACTCCATACGCTCCAGCGTAATTACGCTATTGAGATCGCAAAGCGTGTCACCAGTGGTTACATCTTTCAGACCAACTGCTGCAGCGATATCACCAGCGCGCACCTCTTTCAACTCTTCACGAGAGTTGGCGTGCATCTGCAGAATACGACCGATACGCTCTTTTTTGCTCTTAACCGGATTAAGGACACTGTCGCCTGACCTCAGGACACCAGAATAAACACGGAAAAAAGTCAGCGTACCAACAAAGGGGTCGGTAGCAATCTTGAACGCCAATGCCGCGAAAGGCGCGTTATCATCAGAAGGACGTTCCTCTTCGGTCTCGTCTGCATCATCCAGGATACCGGTAATAGCAGGAACGTCTGTCGGCGCAGGCATGTATTCGATAACCGCATCCAGCATCGCTTGAACGCCTTTGTTCTTGAAGGCAGAACCGCAGAACATAGGTGTAATTTCATTATTCAAGGTGCGAATGCGAATACCTTCTTTGATCTCTTCAATTGTGAGATCACCTTCCTCGAGGTATTTCTCCATGAGCTCTTCGCTGGCTTCGGCCGCAGCCTCAACCATATGCTCATGCCACTCATCAGCTAGATCTTGCAGATCAGCAGGAATGTCACGCGCATCGTAGGTCATACCACGATCAGCTTCATTCCAGAAGATAGCTTTCATTCTAACCAGATCAACAACACCCTGAAAATCTTCTTCAGCGCCAATTGCGATCTGCATTGGAACGGGATTAGCACCCAAACGATCCTTAACTTGACCCACTACTCGCAGAAAGTCCGCACCCATGCGGTCCATCTTATTAACGAATGCGATACGTGGAACGCCATACTTGTTAGCTTGACGCCATACAGTTTCGGACTGAGGCTCAACACCACCAACCGCACAAAAAACCGCGCAGGCACCATCAAGTACGCGCAACGAGCGCTCTACTTCAATAGTGAAGTCAACATGCCCTGGGGTATCAATAATGTTGACACGATGCTCAGGAAACTGCTGATCCATGCCACGCCAAAAACAGGTGGTCGCAGCAGAGGTGATGGTAATACCACGCTCCTGCTCCTGCTCCATCCAGTCCATAGTCGCAGCACCGTCATGCACCTCACCGATTTTGTGAGATACACCAGTGTAGTAAAGGATGCGCTCGGTCGTAGTGGTCTTACCCGCATCAATGTGGGCCATGATACCGAGATTACGATAACGCTCAATAGGTGTGCTACGTGCCACGTCTAATTCCCGTCCAACAATGTTAAAGAGCTAAAAGGTAGTTTAAGTAAAAATTACCAACGATAATGCGAGAACGCTTTATTGGCTTCTGCCATACGGTGCGTATCTTCACGCTTCTTAACCGCAGCGCCACGAGACTCTGCCGCATCAGAAAGCTCACCAGCCAAACGCATAGCCATAGACTTCTCACTACGCTTACGTGATGCGTCGATCAACCAACGCATAGCCAGTGTATTACGACGCGTCTGGCGCACTTCAACCGGCACCTGGTAAGTCGCACCACCAACACGGCGAGACTTAACCTCAACCAGAGGACGTACATTTTCCAACGCCTTCTCTAACAACTCCATCGGCTCACCACTGCCACGCTCACTGAGCTTATCCAGGGCGCCATACATGATGCTTTCCGCAACGGACTTTTTACCGTCAACCATCACCATGTTAATAAATTTTGCCAGCAACTGACTACCGAACTTAGGATCCGGTAGAATTTCTCGCTTTGCGGCTACGCGTCTTCTTGCCATGACTCTTAACTCAACCTTCTGTTAATTGACCAATCAGCTCTTAGGCCGCTTGGCACCATATTTTGAGCGACCCTGACGACGCTTCTCAACACCAGAAGTATCGAGACTGCCGCGCACCACGTGATAACGAACACCAGGCAAATCTTTAACACGACCGCCACGGATAAGTACCACAGAGTGCTCCTGCAGGTTATGCCCTTCACCACCAATATAGGAGGTTACCTCAAACCCATTCGTCAAACGCACACGAGCAACTTTACGCAGAGCCGAGTTAGGCTTCTTAGGTGTAGTCGTGTAAACACGAGTACATACACCACGCTTCTGCGGGCAGGCCTCGAGGGCCGGCACATTGCTCTTTTCTAGTTTGCGCTTGCGGGGCTTGCGCACCAACTGATTAATTGTTGCCATTTACTTCCGTCTCCGGGCCGCAACTTGCGTACCCATTCGCATCAGAAAAGCGAACAACCGACCCCCAGCCTCACCTAGTGACCGGACAATCGATTGAAATCAATAAAACTCACCAGGTTTTTCTACACCTGGGCATGAGCTAGATCAGACAGCTAACACTAGTTTAGCTCACCGAAAGAGCGCGTATTCTACGCAGCCGTTTTTTGGCTGTCAAGCGGAAATCAGGACAAATCCCTATCGCGACTGACGCCATCAATCGTTCGCCTTGAAAATACGCTCGAATTGTAAACAGGCCTGTAGAGCGTAAAAATCTACAGACCTGTTTTGCTACTAAGAAACGATATCAGTGAAGACTCAGCTATCTGCTGTATTCAACGCCTGCTTGATCGCCTCTTCGACCTCCTCTGTCGCCATTTCGACTTTGGTATCTGCATCCTCTTCCAGTTCCGACAGGCG
>JAKSCN010000525.1 GCA_022360595.1 Chromatiales bacterium | reverse complement strand
CAGTTGTAATGGTGTGGTGAGGAAGTAGCCCTGGCCGATACCGGTAATCAGTGTCTCACCGGGGTACCAGGGGGCGCGGCGGCGTTTCTTCTTCCAGGCGCGGGACGGCATTAGACCGGGGAGTTCGCCGGTGATGTCTATACCGGTGCGCTCACCAAAGCCGAAACGGCTCATAAATGACTGGATCTTATCTATCCCCATCTGGTAGGCGAGATCGTAATAGTAGACATCGCAGGACTGAATAATGGCGTCTTCCAGATCGACCGCCCCGTGGCCGGTCTTTTTCCAGTCACGGTATTTGTGCGACAGGTTGGGAAGCTGGTAATAGCCCGGGCAGTATTTTTTCTGATGGTAGTAGACAGTGCCGCTCTCCAGACCGGCCAGCCCGATGAACGGTTTGACAGTGGAGCCGGGTGGATACTGGCCACGCAGGGCGCGGTTGAACAGCGGCTTGTCAGGGGAGTGCTGTAGTTCACGGTAATCTGTGGGACTGATCCCCTCAACAAACAGATTGGGGTTGAAGCCGGGTTTGCTGACCAGTGCCAGCACATTACCTGTTTGCGGATCGATGGCGACTGCAGAGCCGTTCTCTTCGCCAAAGGCGGCCATCGCCACAGCCTGTAGCTGTGAGTCCAGGGTTAGATAGAGGTCGTCGCCGGGTCGCGGTGGCTGGTTCTCCAGAACGCGGATGACCCGGCCAAGGGCATTGACCTCTACCTGTTGCAGACCCACTTCGCCGTGCAACTGCGCTTCGTAGGTCTTCTCAATACCGTTTTTACCAATGTAGGTAGTGCCCGAATAGTTGGATTCGTCGATGACTTGCAGCTCTTTTTCGCTAATGCGCCCCACATAGCCAAGCACATGGGCAGTCTCCGCGCCCAGTGGATAGTCACGCAGCAGTTTGGCCTGAATGTCGACACCGGGAAAACGGTGGCGGTTGATGGCGAAACGGGCGACCTCATCCTCCTCCAGGCGCAGTCGGATGGGAATGCTGTCGAAACGCCGCCGCTGCTTGCGCAGCCGTTGAAAGCGCTTACGGTCGCTCTCGGTGATGGTGATGATTTTGCTGAGCTGGTCGAGAGTCTTCTCCAGATCGCCAACCCGCTCGGGAATGATCTCCAGACTGTGGGCCGGAAGATTCTGGGCCAACAGCACTCCGCTGCGGTCGTAAATCAGGCCTCGGGTGGGGGGGAGCGGCTGCACCTTCACCCGGTTATCTTGGGAGAGTGTAGTGAAGTGTTCGTGGTCGGTGATCTGGAGCTGCACCAGCCGCAGCGCCAGGAAAGTGACCAGCACAAAGATTCCTGCTGCGGCGGTGATGGCGCGGTGCTTGAACAGGCGGCTTTCGCGCAGATAGTCTTTGAGCGTGATCTGGGGCATGCCCTAACTTACCTGAAATTTCCGTCGCAGGTCGCGCAGGATGATATAGACCCAGGGCCAGAGAAACATGCCGACCAGCGGAGCCGCCCAATAGAGCAGGCTGGCAGGCGGCTGGGAGGCAACCCCCATGACCCACATGGAGATCATGCGCTCTATCAGTAGCAGCACCAGCACTGTCAGGGATTGCTGCCAGAGCGGGAAGAGCCGTATTCGCTGGTGCATCTGATACGTGACGAATGCGATCAGCGCCAGCGACAGGGCGTGTTGGCCCAGCAAGGTGCCGGTTAGCACATCCAGGGCGATACCGAGCAACCAGCCGGTGCCGACTCCGATGCGTTCCGGTAACGCCAAGGTCCAGTAGATCAGCACCAGGGTGTACCACTGGGGACGAAACATCTGCGCCCAGTCGGGGAGTGGGATAACAGTCAGCAGGAGTGCAACCACAAAGGTGATGAAGATGACAAGGCTGCCTCGGCTCGGTGCTAAGGTCATTGGACATCCTCCGCACTGCTGACGGCGTCTGCCTCTGGGGGCGTTGCCTCTTCAGCGCTCTCTTCTGTCGGCGGCTCCCCCTCAGCCAGATCACTCTGGTACTCCTCAAACGGGGTAAGGGTCCAAACCAGCAACGCTTCGCGGGTTCTATCCAGGTGCGCGGTTGGACGCGCCGTGACGTGGGCAAAATGCTGACCCGGCTCGGTTTTTACTGAGGTGATTTCGGCGACTGGGTAGCCGGGTGGGAAACGCCCGCCCAAGCCTGAGGTGACCAGCAGGTCACCCACTTGAATGTCCGCATTGTTGGGCAAATGAGGGAGTTCCAGCTCACCGATCTTACCTGTACCCATGGCGACAGTGCGCAGCCCATTGCGGTTGACCTGCACCGGCAGGGCGTGGCTGGAGTCGGTCAGCAGCAGTACCGTGGAAGTGAAGCGGTTGACGTGAATCACCTGGCCCATCACGGCATTGGCGTCCAGTACCGGCTGGCCCTGGTAGATGCCGGAGCTGCTCCCCTTGTTGATCAGCACCTGCTGCTTGAACGGGTCGAGGTCGACGGCGATCAGCTCGCTGACCAGCACGCGATCGCCGATCTTGAATGACGACTCCAGCAGATCGCGCAGACGCATGTTCTCTGCCTCCAGGGCGGCCAGTTTTTGTTGCTGAGCCTGGAGCAGGATGTTCTCTTTGCGCAGCTCGCGGTTCTCGTTGAGCAGTCGGTTGTGGCTGGCGAAGGTGTTGGTGAGCCAGTTTGTTGCTGACAGAGGCAGGTCTGCGATGTAGTGCAGCGGGGAGACCAGAACCGAGAGAAAAGCGCGCACCGTCTCCAGGTGGTGCTGGCGATGATCCACAACCATCAGGGTGAGCGATACCGCTATCGCAACGATCAGGCGTGCGACAATCGACGGTCCCTGTGTAAAGATCGGTTTAATGGCTGGAGCCTGTTAACGCTATTTGAATCGCCACTGATACGCCTAAAAAAAGTCAATCAAAGTGTGAGGAGCGTGGTCTGGTTACTACAAAAGAGTGACATTTTTTTAGGTGCAACCCTAAGGGCTGGGGCCATTTTTCTCCCCAATTGCGTTGTTAGTCGATTATGTAGAGTCACTACACGGCTCTCCTTTCGCATTGCTGGTGAGCAAAATGATCTCCAGCAATGGCGATTCAAATAGCGTTAACAGGCCCTAGTTTGCCTCGGTTATAACGGCTGCAGCGGTCTGCCCCACTGCGCCGTTGAGGTTACTCGAGTGCAAACAGTAGTTCACCGCCGCGTTCATCTAGCATTTCCAGGGCGCGACCACCCCCCCGCGCCACGCAGGTGAGCGGGTCTTCGGCGATCAGCACTGGTAGGCCGGTCTCCTCTTCGAGCAGGCGATCGATGTCACGCAATAGCGCTCCACCGCCGGTCAGTACAATGCCGCGTTCAGCGACATCGGCGCCCAACTCAGGCGGGGTCTGCTCAAGGGCTGCTTTGACCGCGCCGACGATGCCGGAGAGCGGTTCTTGCAGTGCCTCAAGAATCTCGTTGCTGTTGAGGGTGAAGCTGCGCGGAATACCTTCGGCCAAATTGCGACCTTTGACTTCCATCTCTTTCACTTCGTTCCCCGGAAAGGCAGAGCCGATCTCTTTTTTGACGCGCTCGGCAGTGGCTTCGCCAATCAGGGTACCGTAGTTGCGGCGCACGTAGTTGACAATGGCGTCATCGAAACGGTCCCCTCCCACACGCACGGAGTTGGCGTAGACAATCCCGTTCAGCGAGATGATGGCCACCTCTGATGTGCCGCCGCCGATATCGAGCACCATCGAGCCGCGCGCCTCGTCAACCGGCAGGCCGGCGCCGATGGCAGCCGACATCGGCTCGTCGATCAGATAGACCTCACGTGCGCCGGCACCTGCGGCAGACTCTTTGATCGCACGGCGTTCAACCTGGGTGGAGCCGCAGGGAACGCAGACCAGCACGCGCGGGCTGGGGCGGATCAGTTTCGATTCATGTACTTTATGAATGAAGTGCTGCAGCATCTTTTCGGTGACGGTGAAGTCCGCGATAACACCCTCTTTCATGGGGCGGATGGCGGTGATGTTGTTGGGCGTACGACCGAGCATCTGCTTTGCTTCGTCACCCACGGCAGCGACAGATTTTCCACCGCCAGGCCCTCTGTCTTGGCGAATGGCCACCACGGATGGTTCGTTGAGAACTATGCCCTGTCCGCGGGCGTAAATAAGGGTGTTGGCAGTACCCAGGTCGATGGACAAATCGTTGGAGAAAATGCCACGTACGCGTCTAAACAACATGTCGAAATATGTTTCCAGTGGGGTAAAAGTCAATTCTTCTTAGGATTAGAACAGTGGTTCCCTGATCTGCTGATCCTGTAGAACGACATAATCTAGCAATGTCCGGGGGTGCTGGGCAAGGAGTGAACCGGATAAAAATGTTGCAAATAAGTAATTAATCGCACAAATGGCCTGCACCCGTAGCGGTAAATATGTTAATTTTCGTCTTTTCCCCTACACATTGTATTTAAGCCGATTGAGTTAAGCGGATGTCATTGGAAAGATCTGACGTAGAGAAAATTGCCCATCTGGCGCGCCTGGCGGTGAGTGAAAACGAGCTGGATAACGTTGCCAGTGATCTCAGTAACATTCTTGATCTGGTTGAGCAGATGAATGCGGTGAATACCGATGGAGTAACGCCCATGGCCCATCCGCTGCATATGTCTCAGCGGCTGCGCGACGATGCGGTGACAGAGGATAATCAGCGCGACCATTTTCAGGGCGTGGCGCCGGCGACCGAAAATGGTCTCTATCTCGTACCCAAAGTTATTGAGTGATCGACATTGATTTCCACGAGTCAATGGCGATAGCACTTTTTCCCATCTTAGAGTTTTAGTTGCATGCAAGAGAAAAGTATCAGTGAACTGGCGGCAGGGCTGCGCGCGGGTGAGTTTAGTAGCGCCGAGCTGACTCGCTTCTACCTGGATCGCATTAGCCAGCACGATGAGAAGCTGAACAGCTATATCACCGTCACCGAAGAGGCGGCGTTGGCCGCTGCCGAGAGCGCCGACGCCCGGTTGAAAAGCGGCGACGCCGATCTGCTGACCGGCATACCAGTGGCGAATAAGGATATCTTCTGCACCAATGGGGTGAAGTCGAGTTGTGGTTCACGCATGCTGGATAACTTTATTGCACCCTATGACGCCGGAGTGATCAGCCGCTTGAAAGGGGCTGGGGCTGTATTGCTGGGCAAGACCAACATGGATGAGTTCGCCATGGGCTCTTCCAATGAGACCAGTTACTACGGCCCGGTGCGTAATCCCTGGGACACTGAGCTGGTGCCTGGCGGTTCTTCGGGCGGTTCGGCCGCCGCGGTCGCGGCAGGCCTCTGTGTGGCGGCAACGGGCACAGATACCGGCGGATCGATCCGCCAGCCCGCAGCGTTGTGCGGTATTACCGGACTGAAACCGACCTACGGGCGTGTTTCCCGCTTTGGGATGATCGCCTTCGCCTCATCGCTTGATCAAGGCGGCCCCATGACCCGTAGCGCCGAGGATGCAGCCATCATGCTGCAGTCAATGGCCGGTTTCGATGAGCGTGATTCGACCAGTGCTCAGGAGGCGGTGCCCAACTATCTGGCGGATATCGACGCGGATTTGAAAGGGCTGAAGATCGGCCTGCCCAAAGAGTATTTCGACGAAGGCCTGAGTCCAGAGGTGGCTGCATCAATACAAGAAGCGATCGATTTCTATCGTCAGCAGGGCGCTGAGATTATTGATATTAGCCTGCCCAACTCCGCCTTGTCGGTGCCTGTCTATTATGTGGTGGCGCCCGCTGAGTGTTCATCCAATCTGGCGCGTTTTGATGGCGTGCGCTTTGGGCATCGCTGTGACGATCCCAAAGACCTGGAAGACCTTTACAAACGTTCCCGGGGTGAAGGCTTCGGGGCCGAGGTGAAGCGCCGTATCCTGATCGGTACCTATGCGCTGTCGGCCGGCTATTACGATGCCTATTATCTGAAAGCACAGCAGATTCGCCACTTGATCTCCGATGATTTCGCCAAGGCGTTTGAGCAGGTCGACGTAATCATGGGGCCGACCGCACCTACCACCGCCTTTGGTTTGGGTGAGAAGGCGGATGACCCGGTCAGCATGTATCTGTCGGATATATACACTATTGCGGTGAATTTGGCCGGTCTGCCGGGTATGTCGGTGCCGGTGCGCCCGGCGGATGGCAAGCCGGTTGGGCTGCAGATTATCGGTAACTATTTTCAGGAAGCGAAACTTTTGAATGTGGCCCATCGTCTACAGCAAGAGACAGAGTGGCACAAGGCGCGTCCAGCGACCTTCGCTTAATTCTTACTATTGGGGTTGAACATGCAGTGGGAAACAGTCATCGGGCTCGAGATTCACGCCCAGTTGGCCACACAATCGAAAATTTTCTCTGGCGCCTCGACCGCGTTTGGCGCCGAGCCCAATACCCAGGCTTGCAGTGTCGACTTGGGACTGCCCGGTGTGCTGCCGGTGTTGAACAAAGGTGCGGTCAAGATGGCGGTGAAGTTTGCTCATGCCATCGGTGCTGAGCTGAGCCAGCGTTCTATTTTTGCGCGCAAGAACTACTTCTATCCGGATCTGCCCAAGGGCTATCAGATCAGCCAGTATGAGTTGCCGATTGTGGGCGAGGGGCAGGTGGATATCAGCCTGGAAAATGGCGATAGCAAAACCATTGGCGTCACTCGTGCACATCTGGAAGAGGATGCCGGTAAGTCCTTGCATGAGGATTTTCACGGTATGACCGGTATTGATCTCAACCGTGCAGGTACACCGTTGTTGGAGATCGTCTCCGAGCCGGATATGCGTTCGGCTAAAGAGGCGGTTGCCTATGCCCGCAAGATTCATCAGATAGTTCAGTACCTGGGGATCTGTGACGGTAATATGCAGGAGGGCTCTTTCCGCTGCGACGCCAACGTCTCCGTACGCCTGAAAGGCGAGGAGAAGTTTGGTACCCGTGCCGAGCTGAAGAACATCAACTCCTTCCGCTTTCTGGAGCGTGCCATCAACTTTGAAGTGGAACGCCAGATCGACGTGATCGAGTCGGGTGGCGAGGTTGTTCAGGAGACACGTCTCTACGATGCCGATAAGGATGAGACCCGCTCCATGCGCACCAAGGAGGAGGCCAACGATTACCGCTATTTCCCCGATCCCGATCTCTTGCCGGTGGAGTTCGATCAGCCGTTTATCGATGCGGTGATTGCCGATATGCCCGAGCTGCCGGGTGATCGTTGCGACCGTTTCGAGCAGGAGTATGGTCTGAAGCGGGCTGATGCCGAAGCGGTAACAGCCAGTCGTGCTGTGGCCGACTACTTTGAAGAGGCTGCCAAGATTGCCGGTGATGGCAAGTTGACCGCCAACTGGGTGACCGTGGAGGTGGCCGGTGCGCTCAACAAGGATGGGCTGGATATAGCCGAATCGCCAGTCAATGCTGAGATGTTGGGCGGTATGCTGGTGCGAATTGTCGATAACACCATTTCAGGTAAGATCGCTAAACAGGTGTTCGAGGCGATGTGGCAGGGTGAAGGCGACGCGGACGCTATTATCGAAAAGCGTGGTCTGAAGCAGATCACCGATACCGGCGCCATCGAAAAGGTGGTCGATGAGGTATTGGCCGCCAATCCCGACCAGGTGGCCAATTATCGCTCAGCCGAAGAGAAGAAGCGGGGTAAGATGCTCGGCTTCTTTGTTGGTCAGGTGATGAAGGCGTCACAGGGTAAAGCCAATCCCAAGCAAGTCAATGAACTGCTGGTGAAGAAGCTCGCTGAATAGCACTTTTTTTGAAAAAATGATTTGATATAGCCAGGGCAATGCTCTGGCTTTATCGTTTATGGGGCTAGGCTGTGCGAGTGATGCGATTGCGACCTGCACTTTTCGATTCATAGAGCGCTTTGTCTGCCCGGTCGACAAAATTTTGAACGCTTTCGCCAGCTTGATACTCCGCAACCCCACCTGAGATAGTGATTTTGCCGAGGGATTCGCCATTGGACTTCACCAGGTTGGTGGAGCAGATGGTCATCCGAATATTTTCAGCCAGGCGCAGACCGCCCTGGAGAGGTGTTTCAGGCAAAATCAATCCAAACTCTTCCCCGCCGTAGCGGGCCGCCGTATCTTGCCCTTTGGTTGATTTTCGCAATACATCGGCAACGAATCGGATTACCTTGTCACCGACCAGATGTCCGTAGGTGTCATTGACCTTTTTGAAGTGGTCGATATCGAGCATAACCAGGGTGGCAGAGATTGGGTTACCGCTGTTGGTCGAAATTATCTCTTCCAAGGTGTCGAAGAACGTGGCCCTGTTCGCCAGTGAAGTCAGTGGATCGAGAGAGGCCTGGTGGCGGACTTGATTGAGTTCATCGCGAAGCTTGTTCAGCTCTTCGGTTCGCGCGTCGAATTGGGCGCGCATCTGATCCATGGAGTTCTTCATGTCCTGGGTTTCATTTAGCGCCTGCTTGACCACGCCCAATATGTCGGTGACAGAGCGGGCTTGAGTGCAACTGGTGTTCAGATTGTCCAGCATCTGACCAAAACGTTCAGCACTTTCACCCGTTTCACCTAAAGTACCATTGGTCTCAATGATGGATGTAATAAGTTGGTCTCGGGCTGCCTCGATATGTTCCAGATCGGCGGGGGCGATATATTTGCGGTAGAGGGTTTCGCAAAACTCCATGGAAAAGGGTTGTGAGGCCTTTATATGGGTGTCGATTTTATTATTCAGCTCTTGGATGTCACCCAATACATAGTGAAACCAAGTTGTGTAGTTTTCCGGTGTGGCCGGGATTTTGTGGCGTGATAGCAGCGGTAATACCATGCGTAGTATCTCCGCGCTTTGCGTAATCGTGTCTCTGTTGTGGGCTGTATCACTCATGGTTCAGGGTTACGCTCTATTTTTGGCCAAAGCTGAGCATAAGGAAATTATTTCACAAACAATTACTGAATAAAATCCTGGGTTTAGTTGATCTTTATCTGTAGCGATATCATGTCACCAGTTCTTAACTGTAGCCCATTAAATGCGATTTTTTTTGGTTCGATTGCAGTTGATCCGGTTGATCAGATTGTTTTTGCCTTCGGTGACTTGGATGAGGTCGCGGGCTATCTCCACCAGCTTACGTCTTTCACTGCGTGCGAAAGAGCGCAGGGTTTCGAAGGCTTCCTGTTCAGTGGTGTGAAAACGCTCCATGTAGATCCCGATTGACACACTGATTTCGCGGTTGCGCTGGAGTGCATCGGAGAGTTTTTTCTCGTTCTCTTGTAGCTGTCTCAGTTCTGTCGAGCATTTGACAGCAGATTGAACCAGGGGGATTAACTGGTCTATCTTTAGGGGCTTGACCAGATAGCCGAGAGTGCCATCTTTAACGGAGGGCTCAATAGTGGTGATATCCGTTTTGACAGTTAAAAACAGGGAATGCATGCCCGTTTGCCGATGCAGATGGTGTGCAGCGGCAACGCAATTCATTGAGCCGGTGACCTCGGCATCCAAAATAGCCAGGTCCGGCTGATGTTGTTCCCCCAATTGTATGGCTTTGTCAGCATTGGATGCTGTTAATACGACATAACCGGCTTCCTCTAGTGCAGCGGTCAATCGTTTTAAGTTCACGCTATCAGTATCCGCAACAAGGATAGTGCGTTGGCTCATTATGCAACTCCTGCATTTATTATCCTTTTTCGGTCACGAAGCTAGCCAGGCCTCTTCTAGGGTCTTTTGCTTCGCGCACATCGGCTGTCGCGGCCGCTCTTTCCAGTTGTTGCGGGGGTTCGGGAAGAACTGGAATAATTTACCGGAATTCATCGGTTTCAATGAGACGTTGGTGGAACGTCAGGCAGCGCATGGTAACACTTTCGCCGCGATTATAACACGATGAATTACAAAGGAATTAGTATCCTAATTTTAAGCTGGTGTGGTGGCATATTATTCATTCTGCGCCATTGCAACGGTGTAGGTTTTCCCCTGTTTCACCTTAGTATAGTTGCCAAATACCTCATTAAAAGCGCGCTGCACAAATTTGCGCAGGCCAGAGATCGTGACAACATAAAATCGCGCTCCGGGATTCATTCTGACCAGTGCGTCGTAGAAATAGAGGTAGTAGAGCTCTTTGCCTGTCTTGGCGGGCAGGTTCGATACGATGAGATCGAATGAGCGGTCGCCGATCTGCTCAAAGCCGTTGCTCAAAAAGATCTCGACATTGTTGATGTTATTGGCAGCCGCATTCTTCTTGCTGTACTCAACGGCGACAAAGTCTTTATCCACCAAAACACTGGTTCCTTGCGGAGCCAGTTTCGCCAGGGTGAGCCCTAGCGGGCCGTAGCCACACCCCAGATCCAATGTGTCGGCGGTTTCCGGTACTTCGATATGATCAAGCAGCAGGCGGGTGCCGTCGTCAATCGACTTTGGCGAGAAGATTCCCCAAGTAGTGCGGTATTCAAGGGTGTGTCCGCACAGGGTGTCGTGGAATACCATCTCTTGGCGCAGGCCATTGACGAACGCTTGGGTTTCGGGTGGGAGTTTTTTTAACGGCATATTACTCTCGATGACTACAGACGGGGCAGTTGGGGTCTGCCTTCAGCTTTAGGGTGCGCCACTGCATGTGCAGAGCGTCCAATATCAGTAAACGGCTCTCCAGTGTGGTGCCGGTAGAGGCAAGCACTTTTATCGCCTCGGTGGCTTGAATGCTGCCGATGATGCCGACCACAGGCGCCAAAACGCCATTTTCCGAGCAGGTCTCGTCTACTGCCCCCTCTTTGCCATAAAGGCAGTGGTAACAGGGGGCGCCGGGGCGGCCGCTAAATACTGAGACCTGTCCTTCCATTCGGATGGCCGCGCCGGAGACCAGGGGAGTAGGGCTTTTGACGCAGGCTTCATTGATGGCAAAGCGGGTTGTGAAGTTGTCGCTGCCATCTATCACCAGGTCGGCTTCTGCGACGGCTTGCTGGAGTGCGTCACCTTCAAGAGTCTTGTCAATGCAGGTGATTTGGCAGTCGGGATTGATCGCCTGCAGGGTCTGCTTGGCTGACTCAACCTTAAGGGTGCCGATGCGTTCGCTGTTGTGGATTATCTGGCGCTGCAGATTGCTGAGGTCCACTTTATCAAAGTCGACCAGTGTGAGGTGACCCACACCCGCCGCGGCCAGATACATGGCTACCGGCGAGCCAAGTCCTCCCAGGCCGATGATCAGCACTTGGGCGTTGAGTAGTCTCTCCTGCCCTTCGTAACCAATGCTGGGCAGCATAATCTGGCGGCTGTAACGTAATAGCTGGTCGTCGTTCATAGTGTGTGAATGGTCTACTCAGAGAGGGCTATTTTACCCTAGTAGGCCACTTTGGGATAACCAGTGTCTGTTTATTTGATAGCGTTCAAAAGGAATAGGGAATGAGGCGAAAAAATATAGTGCTAGTGGTAGTGGCGCCAGTGTTCCGGGCGTAGATCTTTACAGCCATGTGCGCGATTACTGTGGTATTTGATAAATATTTCCCGCGTGGTCTGGCTCATGTCGGCATCACTGCAGCCGCAGTTGGCGCGTTGCGTCTCTTCAGTGTAGTAGTAGAGCGCCCGTTTTAGCTTGTGCAGCAGGCGTCCACTGAGGTGGAAGCCGGTGTCGATGAGGCCACGCTCGATCTGCTCTAATGAAATCTCTAATACGTTGTAGCGGACGATCAGTAGTGTCGGGCCGGCGCTGTGGGCTTCTAGTACGCCAGAAATCTCGATGAGCATCTGAGCAGCGGTTTCGGCCTGATTGGGGTCGGGGTGAAAGTCCGTAAAGGCGATTTCCCGCTGCTTGATAGTGTCTGTATCGTCTCTTTTCATGGGCGATAATCCTGACCGGGTGCTGTTTAGCCCTGGTATTATTCCATTATAGTCGTCATCCTGAGGGCGCCTGCTTCGTTGTCAGGATAGTGTTACCAGCCCTTTGTATGATTACAAGTGGGTAAAACCCTCGGTCAGGCGATCGCGTTGTTCCCAGTCTTGAAGGGTTTGAATGTGTTGATAGCCTTGTTGTTGCAAGATCTCGCGCACTGTCGGCCCCTGTTCAGCACCGTGCTCCAGGAGTAACCCGCCACCTGGGTTTAGATGTGTTTTTGCTTCCGAGGCGATCAGCCGAATATCGTCCAGTCCATCGGGGCCTGAGATCAGCGCGCCTATTGGCTCGAACGGGAGATCTCCCTGTTGTAGGTGTGGGTCGTTTTCGGCGATGTAGGGCGGATTGCTGGCAATCAGGTCGTATGTCGCCTGCGGGGGGAGTGCCTGGCACCAGTTGCCTTGTAAAAATTGGAGATTGGTGAGCTGCAGTTGTTCAGCGTTGCTGCGGGCAACAGCCAGACTGGCGGCTGAGTGATCGGTAGCGGTGATCTGGCAGCCGCGGCGCTCGTGGGCAATGGCCAGAGCGATGGCGCCGCTGCCTGTGCCGAGATCGGCTATTTTTGCCTTGGACTGCTCAGGGATCAACGCCAAAGCGCGCTCTACCAGGCATTCGGTATCGGCGCGAGGTATCAGCGTATCTGGGGTGACAGCCAGCGCCAGTGACCAGAACTCCCGCGTTCCCGTCAAATAGGCGATCGGTTCGCCCTGTCGGCGCCGCGCTACCAGTTGGCGTATCTGGATAACTTGTTTATCGCTTAACTGTTTTTCCGGCCAGGCAATGAGATGAGTGCGGGAGACTTGCAGCACATGAGTGAGCAGAATTTCGCTCTCCAGCCGTGCATTGTCACCGGCAACCTGGTTGAGATGCTGGCACGATTCTACGAGCAGTTGTTGAATGGTAAGGCTCTCGGCCATCGGCTGAATCGCAGCTAGACTTCACTGTCGGCCATGGCGGTAAGCTGTTCCGCCTGGTATTCCTGCAGTAGCGGATCGATTACCTGGTCGAGTTGACCACTCATCACCTCCTCCAGCTTATAGAGGGTGAGCTTGATTCTGTGATCGGTTACACGGTTTTGCGGGAAGTTGTAGGTGCGGATACGCTCTGAACGGTCGCCGCTACCCACCTGCAGTTTACGCGATTCGGCCAGCTCGCTGGTCTGCTGTTCCTGCAGCCCTGAGAGGATTTTTGCCTGCAGCAGGGACATGGCACGGGCCTTGTTCTTGTGTTGGGAGCGTTCATCCTGGCACTCCACCACAATACCGGTGGGCAAGTGGGTGATGCGTACGGCGGAATCGGTCTTGTTGACGTGCTGACCACCGGCGCCAGAGGCGCGGTAGGTATCGATACGCAGGTCGTTGGTGTTGATATCGACGCCGTCGATGCTGTCCGCTTCGGGAAGGAT
>JAKSCN010000290.1 GCA_022360595.1 Chromatiales bacterium | reverse complement strand
GCTGGATATGATTGTTAAGTATCTGGCGGAGAAACAATAATGAAGGGCCTTAAGATTCCCGCATTCTGGCAGGCGGTTATCGCCGCTGTTGTCGCTTACCTGATTTTCGATAACGCCTTCCCGCCGGTACTGCCGAAGACGTTGATGATCCAATACATGATCATCACCATTATCGGTATTCTGCTCTATTTTGCCTTCGATGACGCCAAATGGACCGAGTTCAAAGCGCCGATTCTCAGTACTCTGCGTGACGATAACAGAGTGGTTATCCGTTGGTCTTTTCTGATCGCCATTCCCGCAATCATTGGCTACACCACCTACGGAATGGTGAAACCCACTAATGATGCGCCGGTGGAGCTGCGTCAGGTACATCCGGCGCCGCCCTCGTCGCTGAAGGTGTTTGGCAGTAACCACGATCTCGCTACCCTGGAGAATCCGGTGCGTAGCGAGATCCTCGCCATCCTGACCGAAGATGAAGCGGCGGGTTGGGAGAAGTACGACGAAGTGGTGCTGGCCGGACGCGATGTCTACTACGAAAACTGCTTCTTCTGCCATGGCGACCTCCTGGATGGACAGGGTCACTACGGCCAGGGCTTTAATCCTCAGCCGATCAACTTCCAGGACCCCACCATCATTCCCCAGTTGCAGGAGGCCTTCCTGTTCTGGCGTATTGCAACTGGTGGTCCGGGCTTACCGAAAGAGGGTACGCCCTGGAACTCTGCGATGCCGGTCTGGCACGAGATGTTGAGTGAAGAGGATATCTGGAACGTCATCACCTTTATTTTCGACTACAACGGTCAGGTGCCGCGTATCTGGGATCCGGAGGTATCGAAGATAGTCACCGGTATGAAGGATCAGGTGTTGGCCAAGCGCAAAAACATGATGGGCAAGGAGCTCTACAAATTCCGGTGTGAAGTGTGCCACGGTGAAACGGGTGCCGGTGATGGTGTGGCCGCTGAGCTGATGTATCCCAAGCCGAGGGATTTCTCACTGGGGTTGTTCAAATATAAAACCTCACCCGGGGTCGAGCTGCCGCGCGATGAGGATCTGTTCAATACCATTAAAGTCGGCCTGCCGGGCACCGCCATGCCGGGTTGGGGTATCGAGGGCCGTACCCTGCTCACGGACGCCCAGATCCAGAGCTTGATTCCGGTGATCAAAGGTTTCGATGTCACCGTTGCCTGGCCACCGGAAGATGCCGATGAAGAGGCCTTCGATGATGACGGCTTCTATACCAAAACCGACTTTCGTGTGATTACCGCCGAGGAGCCGCTGGAGGGGCAGATGCCTTACAGCGAAGAGTCGATTGCCAAAGGCAAAGAGGCGTTTATTAAATCCTGTAAAGAGTGTCATGGTGAAGCGGGGCGTGGCAATATCACTTCGGGTAAGAAGCTTGAGGATGATTGGGGTAACCGCATCTGGCCGCGTGATCTGACCAAGCCCTGGACCTGGCGCGCCACCCAATCTTTGGCCGCCACTGAACAGGAGCGGGATGAGAACATTAAGGCGATCTACACCCGTCTCTCGATCGGTATTCCCGGTACGCCCATGCCGGCGCACCGTGCCATCGAGGAGGGCAATAAGGACCCGGTTAGTCTGGAGGATCGTTGGCACATTGCCAACTATGTCTACAGCCTGCGTGAGACTGGCGTGCAACCGCAAGATGGCCCGGTGGTTACCGGTATGAAGATCGAAGGCTCGCTACCGGAATCACCCGACGATGAGCGCTGGCAACAGGCCCCGGCGGTGACGTTGCGTCTGGTGCCCAATATCATTAAGGAGGAACGCCTGTTTACCCCGTTGAACGATGCGGTCACCGTGCGCACACTCTATAACCGGGATGACATCGCCTTCTTGCTGGAGGTGAATGACCGTACCGAAAGCCGTCCTGGTATCGAGTATTTCACCGAGCTGCAGGATGAGAACCTGGAGATGCACCCGGATGCGGTGGCGATTCAATTTCCGCGTGAAGACGCCTATATGTCGGCCCCGATAGTGGAGAAGCCGCTCTACCGCCATGGCGATGCCAGACATAACACTACGATTTGGTACTGGAACGCCGGTAGTGTTGAGCCAGTCCGTGAGGCATCCAGTCTGTTGCTGGACGGTAGTGGTCCCGACAAAAAACTGAAAATGCGTGAGGGTGATGCCAGCCTGAATGCCAATGGCGCTTGGCAAGATGGTCAGTGGCGAGTGGTGATGAAGCGTCCGCGTTACCCCGATAATGGCGATGTGATGTTCGAGGAGGGCCTGTTCATTCCGGTCTCCTTCGCAAACTGGGATGGCAGCAACGGTGAAGCGGGCGCCAAACATACGCTAAGCACTTGGTACTGGTTGGTGCTCCCCCCCGAGTTGGATGTGGCTAAGATTTATGGGCTGCCCTCCGGTATCGCGCTGTTTGTCTTCCTGGCTGGTGTGGTGCTAGTTAGAAGTCAGCGTAAACAGGCGCGATGAACCCACTGGTAGACTGGCGGTCACATCGCCCGGATGGGGCAGTGCTGGTTGCTGCCCCGCTTCGATTAAGCTGACACCGTAATTGTTGAGGTACCATGCTACGTTCACTCTTATTGATTGCCACTCTACTCTGTTCATCTTTCGTAACGGCTGAGAGTGCAAGGCCCGAGGATGAGGTGCTGGGTGTTAGCGAGGTGCCGCCAGGGGGTGATTTTACGTTGCGATCGAGTAAGGGCGACTTTTCGCTCACAGATCTGCGTGGCAAGGTGGCGTTGCTCTATTTCGGTTATACCAATTGTCCTGATGTCTGTCCCACCGG
>JAKSCN010000594.1 GCA_022360595.1 Chromatiales bacterium | reverse complement strand
TTTCACGATTACAAACCGGCGACGTTGAGTCTGCACGATGCCGTGGTCGATGGTTTGTCAAAAGAGACGAAGTCGATTCCGCCCAAGTTTTTCTATAATGAGCGTGGCTCTCAGCTTTTTGAGCTGATCTGCCAGCAGCCCGAGTACTATCCTCCCACTGTTGAGCGAAAAATGCTGTTGGAGATTGCCGCGGAGATCGCGGCACTGACCGGTCGGGAACGTATTCTGATTGAGCCGGGGGCGGGAAGTGCCGCGAAAGTGCGTCTGCTGCTCAATGCACTTCGACCCGCCGCGTTTATCCCTATGGATATCTCTTTCGACTATTTGAAGTCGGCCGCTATCGATTTGGTTGATGAGTACCCCTGGTTGCATGTGCACGCTGTCTGTGTCGATTTTACCCATTCACTGCCGATACCGGATATCGTTCCTGATGGACCCAGGCTGCTGTTTTTCCCGGGCTCCAGTATCGGTAATTTCGATCGTACAGAGGCGGAAGCCTTTCTCACCATGATTCGGGATGCCGTGGGAAGTGAAGGAATGTTGCTTATTGGTGTGGATACCAAAAAGGGTGAGGAGACCCTGAACGCCGCTTACAATGATAAGGCAGGTATCACGGCTGAGTTTAATCTCAATATTCTGCACCGGATGCGCGAAGAGCTGGCCATCGATTGTGACCCAGACCATTTTGATCACAAGGCTTTCTATAACGCAGATGCGGGCCGTATCGAAATGCACTTGGTGAGTAAGCAAAAACAGACGCTTAGACTCAACGGCTACCGCTTTGAGTTAAACAGGGGGGAGTGGTTGCACACCGAAAACTCCTATAAATACACACCGCCGGAGTTTCTCCAGCTTGCCGCTGAAAGCGGCTTTCGGGCGGTGCGCTATTGGGTGGATAGGGGCGAGCTTTTTGCCATCTACCTTTTTGCAGTGGACTAGCGTTAACAGGCCCTAACAAGCCTGGCGTTCGTGCGCCATATAGGGCCGGGTGAGATACCCGCGTGATGACTAGAGTGAGCTTTGCTGCTGTTCAGAATAGTCTTTGACAACCGCTCCGGGCGGGTCTATGGATATATATAGCGTGAATGCGCGGTGTAGGTATTCACGCGGAAAAAGTAGTGATGAACCCCGTCTGTTTACCTATGTCAGTTATTGACGAGCCACAAGGGGGCGGTCATGAAACAGATCAATATCAGTATTGACGGCATGGATCTGGATTATAAGAGCGCCAATGCCATCGCAAGGTCCCTGGCCGCGATGTTTGAGCGCGAGCCGACAGTTGTTGCGTGGCATGATGCCGTTCATTCAAAGATGTCGCCGGTGATTGAAGGCGCCGATGTGAATACTCGTTGGCGTGATTATGGCGAGGCCTATGGAGGGAAAGTCAGCATCGATATCAATGGTGAATATGACTTCATTTTTGCCGATACCGCTGAGTTCGTATCCCTGGAGAAAGGGCCCTACATCTCCTTGCATGACAAACAGGGGCATGAGTACCTCTGCTTGGCAGATAAGCTGAAGGACCCCAATAATCCTAATGAGGATGCCTGTTATCGTATCGATGAAGTTACCTTTAGCGCACTGCACGAGGGCTAAGCCTCTCTGCCGCGTTCAGGGTGTATTGGAAGAAGCCGGTGAGAAAGCGCTGTTTGTCACCGGTTTTTTTGTGTCTCTAATGTGAAAACAGTAGAGCCGATTGTGCCCGGTTCTGCAGAGAACTGGGATTCTGTTCCATGAAGCGAGTGAACTGAGCAATGGGCATCGATTTGGTGTGGAGGAAGCCCTGGTTGAGGTTGATGCAAAGCATTATCAGTGGAACCAGTTGTCTTGCCAGAGGTGGTCGTAGTTTTTCTGTTTTATTGTGCTTGGTTAATCAGATATTCCTTAATTTGCAACGCAGTCTGCTAGACTTTTTTCTGTGGCCTGTTGCAGCCATTTTCTCATAATTTGAACCCATTTTGATGCTACAAGGCTGTGGCGCGGGAGATATTGATGTTATCCGGTTTTTCTCTGCGAACGCGTTTT
>JAKSCN010000243.1 GCA_022360595.1 Chromatiales bacterium | reverse complement strand
CAACTGTTGCACGGTGCTGAACCAAGTTACCCCGCCTGGCTCAATGGGGAGCCCTGCACACTAGGTGAGTCTTTGGTTGAAATATCAGAAGATGAGATCTGCTGGCGCTGATCAGTTCCTTGTCATCAGCGCCACGGAAGATAGTTAGCTAATCGTGATATCCGGCAGCTCCGGCACATCGATCTCAATCTTCTCTGCCGGGACCATCACCTGAGCCTCACCCTGCACCACGGTTTTACCATCCTGATTGACCACGATAGTCTCTACGGTAACGAAGCGTTTTTTATCATCCTTATCCAGCACTTTAAGATTGACCGTCAGCTCGTCACCCAGCATCACAGGACGACGAAAACTGAGGTTCTGCCCCAGGTAAACAGTGCCGGGGCCAGGCATAACGGTAGCCAACCCGGCTGAGATCAAACCCGCCGACCACATACCATGAGCGATGCGCCCTTTGAATGGTGTTGTTTGCGCGTATTCATCATTGAGATGCACTGGATTAACATCACCCGATGTCTTGGCAAAGAGAACGATATCCTCTTCCGTTAGTGTCTTGCTAAAGGTGGCAGTGGCACCGATCTCAATCTCGCCGTATGGAATGTTTACCATTTTTGCCATAATCACTTCTCCCCTTGCTGATGGTAGATGTTTTGGTTTGTTGCCGGTTACTCTTCGATAAGCACGCCCAGCTTTTTCATGTGCTGTTTAACGTTCTGTAGCGCCAGCGGTAATAAACGTGGATTCACATCCTGATAGATCTGTTCAACAATCGCTTCAGCATCCAGCCCCTGATCCAGATAGCCTTTGATCTGCTGTTCACGCTCCAGGCGGTGTTGTAGTGTCTTCTCAGCCAACAGCGTGCCACCCATCGGCATACCGTGAGATGGAATCAGGACCTTTGGCTTAAGCGCAATCACCCGCTCCAGGGATTCAAAATAGTGCTGCATATTCCCTTCGCGACTTGGTATCACAACAGTTGCACCATATTGAGCCAGATCGGTGATAAAGAACCAGGCCATACTATCCGGGGCCAAGCCCAGCATCCCGGCATCATGGCCTGGTAACGCGTAACAGCGCACCGGTTGTCCAAGCCAGGTGGTAAGCACCTCACCCTCTTCTATCGGCTGCAGATTGACGCCATCCAGATAGTCGCTGCCCTGGCGGTCCAGCATCAGGTCTCGGGTTTTGGCCGAGCAACGCAGTGGCACCTCCAGCTCGCAGGCCAGTTTAGGAGCCAGCTCATGGTGATCGTGGTGGTGATGGGTAATGAAAATGCCATCCACCCGGTGCTGCTTAAGCGTTTCGAACAGTCGCTGGTAGACCTCTTCTGATTCAGGCGATGGATCAACCAGATAACATTGGACGTGCTCATCGCCCAACAGCAGCGCATTGGTGGCCTTGGCCGGGGGCAAGGTGTTGGAGGGCACGGGGATCATTCCAACCCCACAGAGCAGCTCCATATAGGGCAACTCACCGTTGACGTCATACTCCAGATTGAACTGCTCGGACGAGATCGCGTTGATATCTTCAGCCAGCTCCTTTACGGTGTACATGGTTGGCACCACCATCAGTGCCTCACCGGCGCAGTAAAGGCGATGCAGCTCTTTGTGATCGACCCAGCCGGACCAGGCTATCTCACCTTCATCAACAGTTAGATCTGGTCGCTGATTCATCTCGATCTTGAAGTAGTGGGCATTAAAGCGGACTGGCTCAAACGGCGGTGTTATCGCCTCACCAAACCGGTCGATAGCGTTGACATGGCCCTGGGCCACCGCCTGTTCCAGATCGAAGCCCAGCTCTTCATGAACTTCTCTGAAAAGCGCCCTTATCCACCGCGCCGGATAAGGTGTCAGCAATGGATCAGTATAGCTGTAATCGCTATCCTCCTGATCAACCTTCCCTCCCGGAAAAGCGTAATAACCGGGAAAGGCACGTAGGTAATTTTGACGACGAATAATGAAGACTTCGTGCTCATAGACAAAAATGGCCGTTACCGCTTCACGCATCTCGATTTCCCGTTCTGAATCACTTCTGGCATGCTACCATAATTGCCTGTCTGCGCAGCAATAAGCCGAAATACCACAACTTGAAGACCTATAACTATGCCGACACTCCCCACCCTTACCGATGCTTCACTCAGTCTCAATAACCGTATCGCCCTGCTCACTTTTCAGCGCGACGATGTGCGCAATGCACTGACAGGAACCGGGCTTATTGATGACATCGTTAACACGGTCAACTGGGCCAATAGAAACCGCGATGTGTCTGTGCTTATTATGACCGGTGACGGCAAGGCCTTCTCCGCTGGCGGCAACATTAAGGAGATGCGTGATCGCAGCGGTATCTTCGGTGGCAGCCCCGACGAGATACAAAACCAGTATCGCCAGGGTATTCAGCGCATCCCCCTCGCCCTTCACGGCTGCGAGGTACCCACCATTGCCGCTGTTAACGGTGCCGCTGTTGGTGCGGGTATGGATCTCGCCTGTATGTGCGACATGCGTATCGGTTCTACCAGTGCGGTATTGGGTGAGACATTCATCAATCTGGGCATTATCCCCGGTGACGGCGGAGCCTGGTTTTTGCAACGTTTGGTCGGTTATCAGAAGGCCGCCGAACTCACCTTCACCGGCCGTATGGTAAAAGCTGATGAGGCTCTCGAACTGGGTCT
>JAKSCN010000420.1 GCA_022360595.1 Chromatiales bacterium | reverse complement strand
TTGCCGCGATTTCATCAACAATCTGGAACTCCCGACACCGCTGGATCAGGCCACCGAACTGCTGTTGGGCGAGATACGCTCGCGCCTGCACTACCTCTGTGAAGTAGGCCTGGGTTATCTGACCCTCGACCGCCAGTCGCGCACTCTCTCCGGTGGAGAGGTGCAGCGCATCAACCTGACCACTGCCCTGGGCACCTCGCTGGTCAACACCCTGTTTGTATTAGACGAACCGAGCATTGGTCTGCACCCACGGGATCTCAATCGTATTAATGGTGTACTGCAGCGCCTGCGCGATGCCGGTAACACCCTGCTGGTGGTGGAGCACGATCCGCAGATCATGTTTGCCGCCGATCGGATTCTCGACATCGGCCCGGGCCCCGGAGAGCACGGCGGTGAGATCGTCTTCTACGGCACGCCCGATAAGCTGATCCGCAGCAAAGCGTCGATGACCGCCGACTATCTCACCGGCCGCCGCCAGGTCTCCTCTTCTGAACCGGCCGACCCACCCAACAACGAAACCGATTACCTGCGTATTCTTGGCGCCAGCGAACACAATCTGAAGACGATTGATGTGGAGATTCCGCTCAACCGGATGGTCTGCATCACCGGCGTCTCCGGCTCGGGTAAATCAACCCTGGTCAACGACATTCTGTTCAATGCTTTGAACAAGTTGAAAGGACAGCCCAAGGAGCCCGCCGGGGCACACAGCGCCATTGAGGGCTATGAGTTGATCGATGAGGTGGTGATGCTCGATCAATCCTCCATCGGTAAGAGTTCGCGCTCCAATCCGGCCAGCTATGTCGGCGCTCTGGACTCTATCCGCAAACTCTTTGCCAAAGCCCCGCTCGCGAAAGAGCGCGGCTACAGCACAGGCACCTTCAGCTTCAACTCCGGTAACGGCCGCTGCCCGACCTGTAGCGGTTCGGGTTTTGAACATGTGGAGATGCAGTTTCTCAGCGATGTCTATCTGCGCTGCCCCGACTGCAACGGCAGCCGCTATCGCAGCGAGGTGCTGGAGGTCGAACTGAACGACAGCTCCATCGCTGACGTGCTGGCGATGACCGTTACCGAGGCAATTTCTTTCTTCAGCGACCATCCCGAGGTGCGCCTGGCTCTGGAGCCGCTGGAGGCGGTCGGCCTCAGTTATCTACAGCTTGGACAACCGGTTCCCACCCTCTCCGGCGGTGAGGCCCAGCGTTTGAAACTGGCCGGTTATCTCTCTAAATCGAAACGGCGTAGTAAAAACGGGTTGGGCCATCTTTTTCTACTCGATGAACCGACCACCGGCCTACACTTTGACGATATCGCCACGCTGCTGCAGGCTTTTCAGCGTCTGCTCAATCGCGGCCACAGTTTGGTTGTGATTGAGCACAATCTGGATGTGA
>JAKSCN010000479.1 GCA_022360595.1 Chromatiales bacterium | reverse complement strand
TTGTTCCAAATAAGTGACGAGTAACGCCGAGTTGTGCTTTTTTAGGCTCACCCCCCCCTTTTCCCAATATTATGAGGGGCCAATGGCCATTTTTCGCCCCGCGGCGTTATCAGTCGCTTATGTAGGCTCGCTACACGGCGCTCCTTCTGCCTTGCTGGACAAAAAATGGCCTTGGCAGTGATAATCAAATTAGTGTCAACAGGCCCTAAAGAAGTCAATCCTAATAATCACGACAAAGTCTAGAAAAAAACATATCTGCCGATAATGTGAACTACACTTACGATGAATATTGGATAAAAGAATAATAGCAATGCAGAGATTTAATGACCCCACGCTGCTCTCCATAGCCGTGGAAAATACTAGGGATGGTATCGTCGTTACTGACGCCGAAAACCGCATTGTATTTGTAAATAAAGCTTTCATCGATGTAACCGGATATTCACCCGAGGATGTGCTGGGCCAAAATCCCGGCATGCTCAAATCGGGCCGGCAGAGCGACGCCTTTTACGACAAAATGTGGCGGACCATCTATCGCAGAGGTTTTTGGCAGGGTGAGATATGGGACCGGCATAAAAACGGTGAGAGCCATCTAAAGTGGCTTACCATCACCGCAGTGAGGGCAGCCAATAATGCGATCAGCCACTATGTGGGAGTCTTTACCGATTATCGCGCACCAAAACAGAAGCGTAGTAGATTCACCTCCATCGGCAACCTTGACATCCTCACCCAACTTCCCAATCGTACCCAACTGTCGCTACACCTGAATAAATTTACCGATCAAGCCGCCCGGGACAAAAAACTTCTGGTTGTCAGCGTCCTCGATTTAGACGATTTCAAGACGATAAATGACCGGCATGGCCACCGTTTTGGTGATCAAGTATTAGTGAAACTGGCGGAAAGACTCCGTAATTTCCTCACAGCGGACGACACCATCTGCCGTTTGGGCGGCGATGAATTTCTGGTGATTCTGGATAACCTGCTCTCTATCGATGAACTGGAACAGCAAGCTAACTTAGTGCTTGAGACAATCACCAAGCCTATCGAGATCGAAGGTAAGATCTGCCAAATCAGCGCCTGCATGGGAATCACTATCTTCCCCTTTGATAACGCCGACCCGGAAACATTACTCCGACATGCCGATCAGGCAATGTATAAGGCGAAGGAGAAAGGCACCAACACCTTCCATCTGTTCGACACTATTCAAGATCACAAAACCCAAACCCGTAGACAACTACTACACCGTCTGGCCGCCGGGCTGGCCAATGATGAGCTGGTGCTGCACTATCAACCCAAAGTGAATCTACGTCATGGCGAGGTGGTGGGCGTTGAGGCACTGTTGCGCTGGAATCACCCTGAACAGGGCATCCTGGGGCCGGCTCTTTTTCTCCCCCATGTCGAGCACCACGACCTGATCATCGCGATCGGTGAGTGGGTAATCGACCAAGCCCTGACCCAAGTTAAACAGTGGCACGATGCCGGCCTCACACTCCCGGTCAGTATCAACGTCGCGGCCCGTCAACTACTGCGCAGTGATTTTGTCGATACCGTAAAACAGTGTTTGAAGCAACACCCAGGTTTGCCCCCCAACTGTCTGGAGATCGAAATTCTCGAGTCGGCAGCACTGGAGAACACCCAACATGTTGGCCAAGTGATCGAGCAGTGCCGTGAACTGGGCATTACCTTCGCCCTGGATGATTTTGGCACCGGCTACGCTTCACTCTCCTACTTGCGCAATATCCCGGCCGACACTCTGAAGATCGATCGTACCTTTGTCCGTGATGTATTGGATAATCAGAACGACCTGACACTTGTTGAAGGCATAGTAGGGCTCGCCACAGCTTTCGGCCGCACGGTAATCGCCGAAGGCGTTGAAACCACCGAACAAGGTGTACTGCTAATGCGACTGGGTTGCGATATTGCCCAGGGTTTCGGTATATCCAGCGCCATGCCAGCCGAACGGGTACCAAACTGGGTGAAGACCTATAAGCCCGATCCGCAGTGGGCTCTCTGGGCTGATACTGTTTGGGAGATGAATGACTTTCCACTGCTGGTGGCGCAGTATGACACCATCAGATGGGTACGCCGCATTCTATTGCATGCGGAGGGTGCCAAGCTCCATATTGGACCGGATGAACTAAGCGATCACCACCACTGCCGCTTTGGCCACTGGTATTACGGCCACGGCACCCAGCGCTATGGCCATCTGAGCGAATTCACCGAGCTGGAGCGAATCCACCTCTCCATACACCAAGTTGGCCAACAAATAGTGCGCCATATGGCATCGGGAGAGAACGCTCGGGCCAAGGAGCTGGCTACTGAGCTGTTGGCACATAAAGAGAGTATTCTCGATAAACTCTCCAAGCTACAGCATCAGGTCGCTCAATCCAATCACAACAATAGACTTGCCCGAACCTAGGGCCAACCCTAGGCTGCAGAGACTCTACTCACCCGTGCACGCAAAATTGCCGGCACCGCCCGAAAGGCAAGCAATAGCATCAATATTGCCAGATAGATCAACGGCTCGCGCAGATCTGCTTTTACCAACCAGATG
>JAKSCN010000384.1 GCA_022360595.1 Chromatiales bacterium | reverse complement strand
TCTTTGCTGCTGCCCAGGAGAAGGGTGTGACAGTCGCTTTTGAAGCGGGTGTGGCCGGTGGTATCCCCATTATCAAAGCGATGCGCGAAGGGCTGTCGGCCAACCGTATCGAATGGGTTGCCGGCATCATCAACGGCACAGGTAACTTCATTCTCACCGAAATGCGTGATAAAGGGCGTGACTTTGACGATGTGCTGGCCGAGGCTCAGGCGCTGGGGTATGCCGAGGCTGATCCCACTTTCGATGTGGAAGGGATCGACGCGGCTCACAAGCTGACCATTCTCAGCTCTATCGCATTCGGTATTCCGCTGCAGTTCGACAAGACCTACACCGAAGGTATCACCAAGATCGAGCAGCAGGATGTACAGTATGCGGCTGAGCTGGGCTATCGCATCAAGCATCTGGGGGTAGCGCGGAAAAACGGCAAAGGGGTGGAGATGCGTGTGCACCCAACCCTGATTCCTGAACGCCGCCTGATCGCCAATGTTGATGGCGTCATGAACGCCGTGCTGGTGAAGGGCGACGCCGTGGGCCCAACTCTTTACTATGGAGCAGGCGCCGGTGCTGAACCAACCGCCTCAGCCGTAGTGGCTGATGTGGTGGATGTAGTTCGCGCTCTGACTACCGACCCGGAAAACCGTGTGCCTCATCTGGCGTTTCAGCCTAACGAGCTGTCCGATATGCCGGTGCTGGAGATGGAAGAGGTCACTACTGCCTACTATGTGCGTATGCAGGTGGCTGATCAGCTGGGTGTGATGGCCAAGATTGCCAGCATCTTTGCCGAGCATAGTATCAGTATCGAAGCGATCAAGCAGATTGAGCCTGCAGAAGGTGAAACTCAGGTTCAGCTCATCATGCTCACCCATCTGGTACAGGAGAAGCTGATGAATCAGGCGATTGCCGCCATCGAGGCGTTGGATACGGTCACCGGCGACGTTGTGCGGATTCGCATGGAAGAGCTATCCGGCTGATCTGAACAGAACCTATGGCCGCGTATCGGCATAGCGATGGTAATCTGACCAAAGCTGTACGTTGCGCGGCCTTTCTCTATTAGGGGCTTATGCACTATGGCGTCAGGGCAGTTGCACATTGTTGCGCCTGGTCTGTTGGGACCAATGAAGAGTGCTGTCGACCTGGAGGCGCTACCCGCTATCCCCGTGGTTGAGCGTCTCCTTGGTCGGGCCGATCAAACCCCTTTTGCGGCTGCTGACTTTGAGGAGACGCTGTTCCAGCTCTTCAATATCAGTCACTCATCGGACGGGGATCTCCCAGTTGCTGCACTCAATCGGCTCGGTGATAACCTGCCGGCTGATGAGCGCTATTGGCTGCAGATCAATCCCGTATTTCTACGTCCTGACCAGGGGCGACTACTGCTTTTCGATAGCGTTGATCTCGATCTCTCCCTGGATGAATCGCAACAACTGGCTGACGCTTTCCGTCAGCACTTTGCCGAGCAGAACTGGCAGCTTGAAGTGGTTACCCCCCATCGCTGGTATCTTGCAATGCACTCTGTCCCGGCGTTGCAGACCTCACCCATTGAACAGGTGTTTGGCCGTAGTATCGATCACTTTCTGCCCAGGGGGGAAGATGCGCTCTTTTGGCACGGCCTGATGAACGAAGTGCAGATGCTGTTTCACACGGTTGAGGTTAATCAACTGCGCGAGCAGCGGGGCAAGCTGCCAATTAATGGTATCTGGCTGTCGGGTGGGGGAATATTGCCCCCAAAACCTGAGGCCTCGTTCGATAAGGTGTTGACCGATAACGGTTTGGTTTGGGGATTGGCCCAGCTCTCGTCCAGTCAATGGGATAATTTGCCAACGCAAGGAGCACTCCCACTCGAAGGCAATCAACTATGTGTCTATGACGACCTGCTGCGCCCGGTGCTACGGGCCGACCCTTACGACTGGTCTGATGCGCTGGAGTGCTTCAACAACTGGCTGGAGCCGCTGGCGGCCCAACTCAATAATGGTCAGCTCAAAGAGTTGCTGCTCTATCCCTGTGATGGTCATCGCTACCGCCTTACCCGTGGAACACTACGCCGTTTCTGGCGGCGTAGCACACCACTCACAACTCGTCTGCTGGATCACTAACAGGTCCTACATCCGATAGAGCATTAATGCTTTAATCCCCCCGGCCGATAACAGCCTTAGGGCCTGTTAACACGGCTGGGCGAAAAAATGGCCTGGCCCCTCATATATTTAGAAAAGGGGGTTGAGCCTAAAAAAGCACCACTCGGCGTTACTCGTCACTTATTTTGGAGTGACCAAACTGCGTTCCTCGTGCCTTGATTGGTGCTTTTTTAGGCTCAACAGTGATGACCAAAGTAGTGTTAACAGGCCCTAACCATTTCAACCACTAATGGGAAGTGATTATGCGTGCGATCGTCCACTACCTGCTGGCGGTAGTGATTTTTCTACTCTATGGTGTGCAGGTCTGTCCATTTCTTGAATCCTTGACACCCATACAGCTCGGTTTTCCGGTGCTGATCACGCTGGCGTTGCAGTGGCTGGTTCGCCAATGGTGGCTGCCGAAAATAGTATCAGCCGCCCCTTTTGAGCAGCGTGTTAAGCGGGCGCTGATCGGCAATGCGGGGCTTTTTGTGCTCTTTGGCAGCGGTTTGGCCCTGTTTAATTGGGTGATATACGGCCCCCCGCTTGAAAGTGGTATGAAAGTGCTGCTCGGTTTTTCATTTCTCGGTTTTTTTATCGCCATTGACCTCGCTTTGGAAGAAGAGCGCAAACTGGCGCTCTATCTGCAGCAGATCGGAATCGACCTCCATGTCGAAGAGAACCTGTTCCCGGTATCGCGTAAATTACAGCTATTTGCCGCTGCGTCGGCTACTTTACTCACAGTCGTGATGATTCTGGTGATCAATAAGGATCTACTATGGCTGAGCGAAGTCAACGATACTCTCACCTTGGAGAGTGCCAAACGCTCCATTCTGATTGAATTCAGTTTTGTGGCTGCGGTGGTATTGGCCCATGTGATTAACGTGATCTACTCGTATGCCCAGAATTTACGCCTCTTCTTTGATGTTGAGAGCAGTGTTTTGGTGCAGACCAATCAAGGGGACTTCGGTGGCAGAGTGCCGGTAACCAGCCACGATGAATTCGGCGTCATTGCCCGTCATACCAACCTGATGGTCGAAGCCATAGATCAGCGTACTCAAGAGATACAGCGTACTCAGGATGTCACCATCTTCAGCCTGGCCTCACTGGCTGAGACCCGGGACAACGAGACCGGTGCCCATATCCTCAGACCCCAGCGTTATGTTCGGGTGCTGGCAGAGTATCTTGCACAGCAGGAGAGATATAGAGATGCCCTGGATGAGCGCACCATTGATCTGCTGTTTAAATCGGCTCCCCTGCATGACATTGGCAAAGTGGGTATCCCTGACGCCATACTACTGAAGCCGGGGAAGCTGACTGATGATGAGTTTGCCATCATGAAAACCCACCCGATGTTGGGTAGTGAAGCGTTGGTAGTGGCTGAGAAGGAGCTGGGTGGCAGCTCATTTCTACGTGTTGCCCGGGAGATCATCGAGACTCACCATGAAAAGTGGGACGGCAGCGGTTACCCCAAAGGTCTGAAAGGGAAGGAGATTCCTCTCTCCGGGCGTTTAATGGCGCTGGCCGACGTCTACGATGCGCTTATCAGTAAACGGGTGTACAAACCCGCCTTCTCCCATGAGAAGGCGAGGTCGATCATTCTGGAGGGCAGGGGCAAGCATTTTGATCCTGACGTGGTCGATGCTTTTATTGCCGTTGAAAGTGAATTCCAAACCATTGCGGGTAACCACAGCGATGAGGCTTATGCTGCTTAAGGTCCTAAGATTCTCAACGGTTTCAAGCGCATAACGTTTAGCTGGCCTATCGGTTCCGCAGGGGCCTTTCGTTGAATAATCTGATCGGTGATCAGAAGTTAGGTACACACATCCAACACAGATCGCCAACACTTCCTGCCTTTTTTCATTAAGCTAATAAAAATGGAACATGTCATATTTTTCCTTGATCTCGCCGGTACGGCTGTCTTCGCTATCTCTGGCGCCCTTGCGGCCGGCAGAAAGCGGATGGATATCTTTGGTGTCGTGGTGTTGGGCTGTGTTACTGCGATAGGAGGCGGCACTCTGCGAGATCTGGTGCTTGGTGCTACACCAGTCTTCTGGATTACCGATACCTACTATCTGGGCATAGCCGCCAGCGCGGCGCTCGGCACCTTTATGCTTGCCTGTTATACCAGGATGCCCTCCATTATGTTGATGTATGCGGATGCGGTGGGACTCGCCGTCTTCATGTTTGTCGGCTATCAAAAGGGTTTCGAAATGACCCAGGCCTACAGCATCGGTATTGTCATGGGTGTCATCAGCGGTGTTGTCGGCGGCATTATCCGAGATGTCCTCTCAGGCGAGATTCCATTGATATTCCGCCGCGAAATCTACGCATCGGCAGCCCTTACCGGTGCAACTCTCCTGGCGTTTCTCTCCTACCTTGAAGTGCCCGGAACTATTACGGTACCTGCTGCTGT
>JAKSCN010000192.1 GCA_022360595.1 Chromatiales bacterium | reverse complement strand
TCGGCCGTGATTGCGCTTTCGCCCAAGCCGGCGCCATCGGCCAGATGGAACCCCTGAACACCCTCGGCGCCATGGCCTCCCGCTATCAATGTGAAGGTACCGTCACCCTGGTTTTCATAAAAGCGGTTGGCAAGGTTTCTCACACCGTCCCGGCACACCAGATAGACGTCGACATCCCGATCATTGTCATAGTCGCCCGCGGCCGCGCTGATACACATGATCTTCTCGGTCAGACCGTAGCTCCCACCCTGACTGGTGAGTATGCCACCGTCGTTGATCAGTAGTTCAGGTTTCCGCGGCAGGTCTTCCGGCTCCAGAATCACCATCTGTGGATTGTTAATGGGAAGGGTGCTGCTGATCTCGATATAGGCCCCTGCGCTGCGGTTTTGTCGTGAACTGAGCAGCAGCTGCCACTGCCCGAGACTGGAGTCATAGCCGACGAATACGCCCTCCTGGGTGCTCGGGTTATGGGGATAAATGCCTTCCACCCAGCTGTCATTTGGATCCAGAGTGAAAGTGATATCCGCCGGGTGTACGCCGGATTGACCGATGAAGAAGAAGTCAGGGGAGTTGAAATCGTCTTTCGCTTGGACTTTGAAGGTGACCAGACCGTCGCTTTCGAAGGTGATGCCATTCTCCACGCCCGGGCCGACACCCACCGAGGCTTCCAGGGAAAGGGCATCGACCTGCCCCACGCCACTGGGGTGTTTCTGCCCGGTTACGACAAAGATATCCGGATCCAGGTCGCCATCGAAGTCAGCGATCGCCGAATCGTTTGTGCGTGTCACTCTATCCACGGTCGAAGTGATGTCACGGAAGGGATATCTGGTGAGATCATAGACGCCGACGGGAAAATTCCCGTTGCCGCATATGAACTCCATGGATCCGTCGCCGTCAAGGTCTGATAACTGGCCGTAGTCCATACCTGAACAGTCCATGCCTGTGCGGTAGTCCCTATTGAAGGTAATAGGGGTGGTGCTGTACTGCCTGAAAACCCTGGCTGAACCGAAATTCATGAAAATCATATCCAGGTCGCCGTCTTGGTTGATATCCACCCAGATCGGGGAACGGGCACTGCTGTCCTCACCGAGTCGGTGTAGACCAGCCCGGTCAAACAAGAAGCCACCTTCATTGACCAGTAGGTGACCGGGTGCGTTTCCGCCACCCGTGACAGTGACATAGAGGTCCTGATCGCCATCACCATCAAAATCGGCCCAGGAGGCGCCGTGGTTGTCTTGGCGTGGTTTATCCGCCCAGAGGCCGTCCATGTCCAGCAGCTCCAACACCTCGGTGAAGGTGCCGTCGCCGTTGTTGAGGTAGAGTGATGGGGCTTCTCGGTGGTTACCCACAAACACGTCCGGGTAGCCGTCTCCGTTGAGTTCTCCCCAGGAGGCGCCCCAGGTCTCACCACTATGAGTGAGGCCTGCGGCCTCGGTCGCATCCTCGAAGGCCGGTTGAGCAAAGAGCATCACGGGAGCCAACAGTAGAGCGCCTGCTATTGCACATTGTTGATAACAAGCTGCATTTGATCGCGGTTTCATATGCACCACCTTTCAATTAGATTCCGGCCCTTTTGAGATCCTGTGTCACAACCCCATCAGCAGTTCTTTCAATGAGCCTTACCAATCCCCAACGCTACGTATAGAGAGTGAGCACACTACGCACCCTTTGTCCAAGCCATGGCCTCTGCTACCAAACGGCCTTAGCTGTAAACAGTGTGTTTGTGCGTAGTTGTGCTAGTTTTTGTGCAAACGTCATGCCATGTGCAGGTGTGTTTTCTTTTAAGCAACATCACATGGTGTCTGGGGTGATTTCTGGTAGTGCCCGGGTGTTAACAGGCCCGAGTTGATCTATTCGGTGTTCCGGAACTGTACAGATGATTTATGAACTTTACAGAAAGCGATGCTGTAGACAGTCTTTGCTTCGGTAAATATGGGCAGGCTGGTGAATGCGGCAATAAAAAAGCCGAGTCCCGTGTCCGGGGCTCCGGACGGCGGGCTCGACTCTCGGGAAGCCTCTGATCAAGTCATGAACGTGTCTCTTGCGTTCAAATTTAATCAGAGGCTCCGTAGGTCTCCGAAATAGCGTTTTCGGAGGGTTGGTTTTACGGTCTTACCAGGATCGCTGCGTCAAACGGTGCGACTGTGACCTGTTGGACCTTTTTACCGTTGTTGATCGGGTCTTGCCCTGTACCCTTGATCCGCTGGAATGTACCACCGAGATTAACAGTGCGTGGGGTCTCTGTCGCATTGACCACGATGCGTGCATTCTCGAAGTCTCTCTGGAAGACGCTGGCGTTGCCCTTGAAGAAGTACACCTCATCCAACCAGATCTCGGACTCTTCCTTGCCCAACTGGAACTTGATGCGGTGATCGCCGGTCGACTTCGCCTTGAAGGTCATGACGCGACGGTTCCACTCCGTGCCAACCAGATACATCTGATTGGTGGAGCCTCCCACCGCCACGCTTATCTGGCGTGGGCTAGACGATTTCACCGCAAAAGCGAGGGTGTACTCTTCACCTTTCTTCAGATTGACCATGGGGCCTGAGACCTGAGCACCAGCCGGCTTATAGTCATAAGAGTGGGGCAGTGATGCGTGCAGTGCCCGGCTTCCCTCGAGATAGTCGCCCTGGGTTGAGTCAGCATTGATCGACAGGTTCTTACCACTCCAACCGCTCAGGTTGGTTTCGAAGCCGCCGTTGGCGATCATCGAATTCTTCTGACCGAAGGATGCTGAATCGTAGACTCTGACCCGATCGCCGAGCGGCAGCCCCATCCATCCGCGATGTTCCCGCAGTGCTGATTCATCGGTGTCATTGGTGGCAATGGCAGAGCCAAAGGTGGCCGATCCCGGCACGACGTCGACTGCATACTCGTCCCACCAGACATCGTTGTGGTCGCCGCTGGAGGGCTGGCCGTAGAAGCCGTCATCAAGCAGGGCCATGCCGAAACTGAACCGGAAAGGTGCGTTGCTTGTCGGCAGGGGATCGTTCGGCGATCTGCGGTGCGAAGGCTCCAGATAGGGATAGAGCTTGGTCGGCGACTTGTTCAGTGCCTGAGTCAAGGCCGGCCCCGCCTGGTGTTGCCGGACGTGGAAGCCGTAGTTGGCCAATTGGGCGACGGCATCGCCGTAGTTCGGCTTGACTGAGAAGGAGCCGCCCTCGACGGGGAATCCCTCCCACTGGACGCCATTGAGTGCATCCAGGCCACGGCTGCCGCTACCACCGCCGACAATGATCATCCAGGGCATGACAGCGCGCAGGTCGGCGTAGAACTTCTCCACGCCTTCGCCCCACATGTTGTAGCCGGAGGCATCGACGCCGTCATCTTCCCGCAGGTCGTTGTCGATATCGATTTTGTCACCCGCGAGTATGAAATAGCGGTCTGTATCGAAGTGGAACCCATCGACCCGCACATCGACCACCTTTCCATTCACCAGGCGATTGTAGTTTTGCGACAGCCACTCCACCATGGCCTCACCGAAGGTATTGCCTCGGGCGTCTCGGGGACAGGCCATGCTCTGGTTGTAGACCCAGTTCTCCTTGTTGGCCTTCAAACCGCCACCGGTCAAATGCTGGGCGATGATCGAGCCGTTCGCATGGCTGCGTGCCTGGGACTTGTAACCACGTTTGCCGATGGTCAGGGTGTTGGTGTTTTTGTTTACACCAGTCACGAACAGGTGTTCCGCGTTCTTGAACGAGCCTGCCGGCGCGTCATAGATCACCACATAACTGCCGGGTTTGATCTCGCTGGCATTCGCCACCTTAATGGTGGTGGTGCTGGCATTGATACCCTGGGTCAGGCGTGTGCCGGTCAGATAGGCCCAATGTCCGGCGTAGACGTTGCTCCCCTGAGTTGAGGCGCCTGTGCCATCAAACGGCATGGCCTGTTTGACGGTGAGCTGGAACTCGATGGGGTTGACCTGGCGAAGATAGACCACGTCAGGATTGATCTCCTGGACCTTGCCAATCTTGCTCAGGTTCTGTGCCGCAATCATGTGGTATTTGGCCAGTTTCTCCACTGACTGGCTGACGGGGCTGTCCGCCAGTCCAATTTTCGGCCAACGCAACTCCTGTGTCGAAGTGAGGCTCGCTGCCCTCCTCTGGCCGAGCTGGTCTTGCGGATCCACATCGTTCAAATAGGCGTAGGGGCCGGGTTGGGCGAGTGAGTTATCGGGATCCGGGGGTGGGAGAGTCGAACCGGTATCGTTGTCCGTTATATCCACCAGGCCAAGCTTGGTGCCAAGTTCCGCGTTCACAGCGCTGGTCAGGTAGACCTGAAAACGCTCCTTGCTTTCCTTGAGGGTGTCGTCCACTACCGGGGCTGATATCTTTACACTGGTCTGTCCGGCCGGGATGGTCCGGCTGTCGCTGAATACCGCAAAGTCGTCTCCGGCGGTCGCGGCGTTGGTGGCATTGCCCTCACGGGTTTTATAAGTCACCGTTACGTTCTTGCTATAGGGAGCGGAGAGCTTTAGGGACAACTCGGCGCTACCGCCATTTTCGTTCACCTCCACAATCTTAGGGCTAATGTCAACGGTAGGCATGGGGGCGGTGGATCCGTCACTACAGGCGCCCAGCGTTAGCAGATCGAAGGAACCCTTTACAGGGATTGAAGTGGCGCCGACACTAATGGTTGAACCTTGGGGATTTGTCGGCTTGATACATGCGCTGGCATTCTTGGCGAGCGTGAACTCGAATGCGTCCGCTCCACTGTTAGGTGTGAGTTGATAGGTGATCACCGAGGAGCTGCTGGTTAATTTCACGCTGTCGCCGGTTTCCAGTTTCGTCCGGGTGATGTTGGAGAACTGCTTATCGGTAGTTATTTCGCCAGAGTAGGCTTTGTCTGTTCCGTTACCTTTTATTTGAAACTTCCATGTCCCATCATTGCAACTCTGCCAGAGATAAGATCCGGCAGTGCCATTGGAGAGTTTGCTGGGAAAGCCACACTCCGCATTGGCGGCGCTTGCTGAACTGCTCCATAGCGCCAATGCCAGCAGGCTTAATGGCAGGGCAAGCAGTGCATTGGAAGATAAGGGTGCTTTTTTCCGCAACTGGGTTGAATGTTGAAGAACGGGGTCGGGACAAGAAGCCGATTTGTTCGGCCAAACATTTTTTTTGGAAGCCACTTTAAAACTAATACCCTAAACAATAAGCAATGCTGTTCAACAGAGAAAAGGCTCGTGAAATCCCGGTTAAAACGTGTGGGTTTGGCTCCGCCACGGGGGAAATCACATGCTCTGCGGAAAAGAATCACTAATGAGCCAAACCCGGTCACTTGGGCACGATTTTCCTCAATCCAGGTTGGTAAGCTCTTACCCAGTTCACGTTTTTCAGG
>JAKSCN010000037.1 GCA_022360595.1 Chromatiales bacterium | reverse complement strand
GGAGTTAGTCGCTGCCCGTGACCGCTATATCGTTGTCATCTGTCGTTCAGGTAATCGCAGTATTCTCGCCTGCCACACCCTGCAGCAGATGGGCTTTAACCACGTCGCTTCTCTGCGTACAGGATTGAAAGGCTGGAACGACTACGACCAGCCTATGGTCTGCAGCAGCGGCGCTCTGTTGGATCTCGACTGGGTGGACGGGCACTTCACACCTAAACTGCGCCCAGACCAGCTCGGGGCAACTGCCTCCCCTTAAGCGCAAACACCCATCGCTACTTCAGAGGGGAAAGCCCATGCAGTAGTGTTCTCAGCACCAGGGCAGAAGCATCACTCTCTGGTATTGCCTCTTCCTCTATCTGCTTCCAAGCCGCATAAACCAGCGAATTAAATACCGAGGCAACCCAAACCGCAGGTAATTTATCATCAATATCACCCTCTTCCTGGGCGCTCCGAATGATGGTCTCCAGCTCAGCGTTCTGACGCTGAGTATGCTCGGCAATCTCCTCATCTTCCAGCTCAGGAAAACGGGTCAGGAAATAGAACCGATCACCAAGAGGAATGATCGCCTCGATAGTCAGACGCAACGCATCTGTTGCAGAACTACTCTCTTCCATAATATGGGCACGTGCCTGATCCATAGCGTGGATAGCATCCAATGTCAGCTCTTTAAGCAGTGCCTCGCGGGTAGGAAAGTGGCGATAAAGAGTCGCCCGACCAACGCCCGCATTCTCAGCCACTTCAATAAAAGAAGCACCTGGATTATTTGCCAGCAGCACCATGGCCGCATCCACTAACGCCTGTTTAGCTCTGGTTCGTTTTTTTGTCATTACCCTCTACTCGAATTTAAAATACCACTGTTGAGCCGGCTCAATCCCTCTGACCGACGCAGTCGACGCTTCAATAAACGTCCTGGTGTTTCCAATGAAACCCATCACGCCTCTGCCTCAGCTCATCAGTACTCATGTTGCGCGGCTGAAAAACAACATGATCACAGTCATACTGACGCCCATTCTGGGTTAGCAATCAACCCTCAGCTCTCCTTCCGTCGAAACAGCGGCCTTCCCGGGAAGGGGGTCACAATGACCTCATAGGCAATACCCGGTTTGACACCATCAACTTAATCCAACATCTGCTCAAAATACCTGCCGATATCTCTCGAACTCAAACTACCCGGTAGAATCGACGACAGCGCCATACTCATGCACGCGGATGATGTTCTCCTTAATCCAAATCAACTTCTCCAACGTCCTTCTTCGCCGCTTTAAAACACCGCCTCCGACGTCGCTTCCAAATCCATTACTGAATAGAAGCAGCCACCCTCAGTAGCAACTCCCGGCATATCTTCATGCCCTGCGATATTGATGGTCACTTATCTACCTAACTGATATTGAGAGGCTTTAATGCAGTAAACAGTTCCAAGACACGCACTCAATCAGCGATCTGGTTATTCACATATAACCCAACACATTCAGGCCAGAGGGGCCGGTCTGGTCGACAATAACACCCACCGGAGTCCTCGAAAGTCACTGAAAAAGCGCGGCATAGTACAGAAATCAGATTGGAGTTTACAACTGCGGAAGATCACTACTTTAGCTAGCCCTAATAAAACGTTGGATGGACAGGGGGGAGAAGGATATGAGTTGACCGCCACCAGATCAATCGATTGACTCTATTTATAGATTATTTTTAATTGAAAATTTTGATAACTCTATAGCAACTGCCACCAATAACTTCTGCTCACCAATCATTACGGCATTGGTCTACTGTTCAGTTTCATTCGGTAAAAAGATAGCTCTGGTACAGAGAGGCCCTTTGCCCAACCAGAAACGACACGATTAACGAGAAAGATCACTCAGCAACAAGTTTTACGTTAACCTATCGATAGCCGATCATTATCTACACACTGTTATTAGTTACTGCGCACAGAAAATAGTGATTGGAAATGCCGTGATTAATCCACCACCTTATCTGATGTGGAGAGTTGGCAGTTAATCTTGCTGAGATGAACGAACTGTTGAAACACCAAGCCCCTCAATGCAGTACTATGGGCTTGTGTTTCAGCACTCATGATCATTAATCCCAACAGTTTCTTCTCTTGGGATTAATGATGCATTATTGTCTTTGTTTCGAAATCTAGGGCCTGTCTACACTAATTTGGTCGTCACTGTTGAGCCTAAAAAAGCACCAATCAAGGCACAAGAAGCGCAGTTTGTTCACTCCAAACAAGCAACGAGTAACACCGAGTGGTGCTTTTTTAGACTCACCCCTTCATTCCAAAATAATGTGAGGGCCAAAGCCATTTTTTCACCCAGCGGTGTTATCGGTCGCTTATGTAGGCTCACTACACGACTCTTCTTCTGCCTTGCTGGACAAAAAATGGCCTTGGCAGTGATGATCAAATTAGTGTTAATAGACCCTAAATCACCCATGCATAAAAAAGGGCCCCCTGATGGGGCCCTTTGGCTAAGATTAAAGAACAGATACGCTCTATCAAACAATCGTCACATTGACACTATCCTCAATCAGCAGGGTCGTGGTACCAGTGGCATCCTGGTACTCAGTGAAGCTTTGGCCACTCTCATTTGAAACGGTGTTACCCGTCGCCTGCCAATCAGATGTCAGGCTAACGCTGTCTGCTGAATCACCCAATATCTCGAGGAGATTATCGTTATCGGTGATATCCAACACATCGGCCACACTGAGATTCAAAATATCATGATTACCTGCGGTCAGATCAATCTGCTCGATATTCTGGATCGTACCATCAGCGATTGCGCTAAAGTCCAGATCATTATCATTCGGCACAATCAGCGTATCGAAGCCGATACCGCCATCCACCGGATCACCCTCAAATACCAATGTATCGTCATCTGAAGCCGGCGCATCGCCACGTTGTGCAGCACGCCCGGCAGCAGAGCCAGGTGTGCGACTGATATTCAAAGTGGTCTCACCACTGGCTGAGTCACCATCAGCATCCTGCAGCGAGAAGCCAACAATTTCTGAATAGCTGCCAAGATTATTAGGATCAGAGATGTAGCTGTAATCCCCAGTATCAAGATTGACAATCAACTGACCATTCTGAGCGGTATCGATAGTAATCTCATTCTCAACGGTGTCGAACGTATGGTTATCAGAGCTTCCGGGGGTAGTGGTTACCGTAATGGTATCTGCAACAGGATCATACGTGTAGGTGGTGCCATCCACGCTAAGCGACAGCACATAACTATCATCAGCACCAAAACCGCCACTGCCCACAAGACCGCCTGTGATAATGTTGCCTTCCACTGGAGGTGGCGTAACCGTCGATGATACGAAGTTGTTCAACTGAGACAGATCTGTTACCACAGTCGCATTGGTTTCAGTACCATCTGGCGTACCATCACCATTGGTATCAACAGACCCATTGTAGGCCAATGGGTCAAGATAGGTCTGACTTACACCTGAACCCACACCAATGGAAAATGAGTTAATGCCATTGTTTGTCAGGAAGGTCTCCCAGTTAGACTCTTCATCCACATTCGGCCCAGCATAAGATGGGTCTGCGGATTGGATGCCATCACCGTAATTGAGATTGGTCTGGTTGCCGGGATTCGCCACACCACTCTGATTCTGGCTCGCATCGGCACTAGAATAGTATGGATTGGTATTGGACAAAGTCGGGTTACCATCAGAGAAGAAGTAACTGACATTCTGTCCGCCATCCAGTTTACCCGGCTGAGTAAAGGCCGTCTGCGCCTCTTCCACTGCAAGATCGTAGTTGGTGCCACCACCGTCTGTAACACTTGCAAGCGCAGCATTCGCCTCATTGACTGTCATCCACTGGGTACCCAGTGTATTGGCATCTGTACTATAGGTAACGATCTTGACTCGAACATCACCGTAGTCCAGATAGTCATTCATCAGCGTGTCAATCGCCTGCTTCGCCATATCCAGACGAGATAGACCAGGAACACCGGAAGAGTTACCCATACTGCCCGATACATCCAAAATAATCAGGATATTGGTCTGGGCACTCACATCCAGATTCTGGCTACTGACAGGCGCCAACGGCATATCATCTTCAATCTGAATGGTGAGCGGCTGGGTGGTGATGGCCAGGCCATCACTTACCGACACATTGACATTAAATGAAATTTCATCCTCTTGACCACCCGTTGGATGATCAATTGGCGCTGACAAGGTAACCGTGTGCTCGCCACTGTTATCCATCTCAATACGAATCACTTCCGTAGGTGTACCGTTAAGCGTAGCTGTACCCACCAGCGTAGTCGTACCCCCACCACTCCAGGTAATCGATTGACCATTGGAAGTCAGGGTATCAGTTGGCTCCTGTAGCGATACAGTAAGGGAATCACCATCCGTGTCGGAAATCGCCATGCTGCTATAGGTCGGTGAAGATGAATCGTGCACCGCATTGTCAGTATCATCAGCGGGCGTTCCACTAGAATCGGCAATACCAGCCGTCAAGCCCTCTTCCGACACAATCGCAGTGCTTGCACTGACAGTGGGCGCCGTATTATTGATTTGGGTCTCGGTACCCTTACCAATAATGGTGATGGTTGCCGTTGCCGTGTCGGTCGCACCGTATTGATCAGTAATGGTGTAGGTGAAGGTATCTGTCGCCACCTCACCTGCGCCCAGGCTGTCATACTGACCATTCGGATCATAATCGAAGTGACCATCTTCATAGATTGTCAGAATCGCACCGCTAGGCAAATTGATCATCTGACCATCCGTGACAGCCGATCCGTTGATACCGGTCAGAGTAAAGGAATCGCCTTCAGGATCACTATCATTATCCAGCAACTTATCGCTGCTGGACGCATCAATGGCCAGAGTCTGATCCTCGGCAATGGTATAAGCGGTGTTGACTGAAGCCCCACCACTTGCCTCAAAACCGGTCAGGAAGTAATCTGAATCATCACTACCGCCGGTACCGCCGATATACGGTGTGGCTTGAAACTCAACCCGATCGAATACCAAACCACCGGTATCGATAGTGAAAGAGCCTTCATGGGTACTGCTACCACCAGTCGGTACACTAAATGTATCGTAGGCAACGACGGTGCCCTGATAGTACGCAATCCAGACACCTTGCTCACCACTACCCTCATTATTGAAGAGGCGTGTAACATCGAACTCGGCTGTGGTTGCATTACCATTCAAGTCTATGACGATCGACTCAGAGCCGACTCCGTTCTCATACTCGATCTGATCGATATCATCACTTGGCCCATCGACACCGATAACATTCGGAT
>JAKSCN010000484.1 GCA_022360595.1 Chromatiales bacterium | reverse complement strand
CGAGCTGTACTCAAAATAAGGGATAGCTAAGAGGTTATCGATGCCAGAATTCGTTACCGACTTTTTAAAGCCGAGACTCGTCAACGTTCAGTCTGTTACTGAGAACCACGCTAAGGTTTCTCTGGAGCCGATGGAGCGTGGTTTCGGATATACCTTGGGCAATGCTCTGCGTCGGATTCTGCTGTCGTCCATGCCAGGTTGTGCAGTGGTCGAGGCTGAAATCGAAGGGGTACTGCACGAGTACACCACCATTGAAGGGGTTCAGGAAGATGTCCTTGAGATTCTTCTGAATCTGAAAGATCTGGCTATTGTGATGCACTCACGTGATGAGGCTACCCTGACCTTGAAGAAGAAGGGCCTCGGACCTGTGCTGGCAAGTGATATCACTCTCGATCACGATGTTGAGATTGCTAACCCGGATCACGTTATCGCCAACCTGACTAAGGATGGTGAGCTCAACATGACGCTAAAAGTGGCGCGCGGTATCGGTTATCAACCGGCCACTGCTCGCCAGAGTGCGGCGGGCGACGATCGCCCTATTGGTCGCCTGCAACTGGATGCCTCTTTTGCACCTGTACGCAGCGTGGCCTACTCTGTTGAGGCTGCTCGTGTTGAGCAGCGTACCGATCTCGATCGCTTGGTTATCGATTTAGAGACGAACGGCACTATTGATCCTGAGGAGGCGATTCGCAATGCCGCCACTATCCTCCAGGATCAGTTGTCGGCTTTCGTTAAGCTCGATGAGACCGCGACAGCCGATAAACCGGTTGAAGAGAAGGGTCCGACCGTGGATCCGATTCTGCTTCGTCCAGTTGATGATCTCGAGCTGACTGTTCGTTCAGCCAACTGTTTGAAAGCAGAAAATATTTTCCTGATTGGTGATTTGATCCAGCGTACCGAAGTTGAGTTGTTGAAAACTCCTAACCTGGGTAAGAAATCACTGACAGAAATTAAAGATGTTTTGGCTACTCGCGGACTCTCTCTGGGTATGCGGCTGGAAAACTGGCCCCCAGAAGGTGTAGAAGGCGCAGGCCGATAGGCATCTGAAACCGAACCCTAAGTTTAGTAACTATTGTTTTAAGGAAGTCGATCCATGCGACACCGCAAATCCGGACGGCGATTGAACCGTAACAGCTCACACCGCAAGGCTATGTTCCGCAACATGACTTGCTCGCTGTTTCGCCACGAGCTGATTAAGACCACATTGCCTAAAGCTAAAGAGCTGCGTACTGTTGCAGAGCCTCTGATCACCATGGGTAAGGACGACAGTGTTGCTGCTCGTCGTCTGGCGTTCGATCGTCTTAGAGATGATGAAGCTGTTGGTAAGCTCTTCAACGAGCTTGGCCCCCGCTATAAAGAGCGCCCAGGTGGTTACCTGCGTATTCTGAAGTGCGGCTATCGTCCAGGTGATAAAGCACCTATGGCGTACGTTGAGTTGGTGGATCGTCCAGAGCCTGTCGAAGAAGAGGTTGTGGAAGCTGCCGCTGAATAACAGTAACTAAGTTGCTGAATAAAAAACCGGGCGGGCCTGCCCGGTTTTTTATTGTCCACTTTTCTGACTGTGCTTTAATCCTGTTATGGATGATAGGAAACCAAACAGTATCGCGCTGTTTACAGATTTTGGTCCCCAAGGCCTTTATACCGGTCAGATGGCGCTGGTGTTAAAGGAAGCGGGTGTTCCTATTATCAACCTACTCTCAGAAGCGCCCTCATTTAACCCGAAAGCCTCAGCGTATCTTCTGGCCGCGATTGCGCGCTTTCAGGCCGAAGGCATACTGTTTCTTAGTGTGGTAGATCCGGGGGTGGGAAGTGACCGCTTGCCACTTATCGTACGCACTGAGAGGCACTGGTTTGTTGGGCCGGATAATGGTCTCTTCTCTCAAGTGTTGAGAGAGCATCCTGAAGCGAGTGTAGAGGTGATCACATGGTTGCCGGAACGACTGTCCGTTAGCTTTCACGGCCGTGATCTGTTCGCACCTGTGGCCAACAAACTCTGCAGGGGGGATCGTTTTTCGACAATTGCCCTGTCTGCAGATCAAGTCATTGGTATTGACTGGGCCGATCAGCTTCCTGAAGTGATCTATATTGATCACTACGGTAACCTGATTACCGGGGTGAGCGCAGATCAGTTCGAGTTATCCACAAAGGTTACGATTCTTGGGCGGAAAGTCAGCTACGCCCGTACATTCAGTGAGGTGAATGTGGGAGAGCTGCTCTGGTACGAAAACTCGATCGGTCTGGTGGAGATTGCAGTAAACCAAGGCTCGGCTGCAGAGCAGTTGGCCGCCGTGGTTGGTACCGAACTCAAATGGGACTGATGTGTTAATCCGCTCTTAAGGAGTTGTTGATCATTTCGCCCGGAGATGAATCATCGCTTCCTAAATTATCGAGTAGTGGACGAAGATATTGCCCGGTATGAGACGTTGGGTTTTTGCTGACATATTCAGGCGTCCCCTCGCAAATGATCTCTCCTCCCCTATTTCCGCCTTCGGGCCCCAGGTCTACAATCCAGTCGGCTGTTTTTATGACGTCCAGGTTATGTTCGATCACAACCACGGTGTTGCCGTGGTCCCGTAGTCGATGTAGCACCTCTAACAGGTGCTTAACATCGTGAAAGTGCAACCCAGTTGTTGGTTCATCCAGAATGTAAAGAGTGCTGCCAGTATCGCGCTTGGATAGTTCACGCGAGAGCTTCACTCGCTGTGCCTCGCCTCCTGAAAGTGTGGTGGCGTTCTGTCCCAGCGTAATATAAGAGAGGCCGACATCCATCAATGTTTGGAGTTTGCGTTTAACTGCCGGGATAGCGTCGAAAAAAGCCAAAGCGTCTTCGACCGTAAGGTTTAATACCTCGTCGATACTTTTGCCCTTGTATTTAATCTCCAATGTTTCGCGGTTGTAACGCTTGCCCTTACAGACATCGCATTGGACATAGACGTCTGGCAGAAAGTGCATCTCAACCTTGATAACGCCGTCGCCCTTACAGGCCTCACAGCGCCCCCCTTTGATATTGAAACTGAAACGGCCAACGTTATAGCCACGGCTGCGCGCTTCCTGAGTGCCTGCAAAGAGTTCCCGGATAGCGGTGAAAAGCCCTGTATAGGTGGCTGGGTTAGAGCGAGGGGTGCGCCCGATGGGGCTTTGATCGATATCGACCACCTTATCGAAGTGTTCTAGACCGTTGATCTGTTTATACGGGGCTGCATCGATATTGGCGCGATTGAGGTGCTGAGCGGCCAGTGGATAAAGTGTATCGTTGATGAGTGTCGATTTGCCAGAACCCGATACACCGGTGATGCAGGTGAACAGGCCTACCGGGATACTAAGCTCTACCTGTTTGAGATTATTGCCGGATGCGCCAATCAACTGCAGCGTATTGGTGAACAGCTCATCGCTATTGCGTTTGGGGAGTGCAATGGTCTGCTGCCCGGAGAGATACTGCCCAGTCAACGAGTTGGTGTTTCGGCAGATCTCCTCTGCCGTGCCTTGAGCTATCACCTGGCCGCCGTGGGTGCCTGCGCCCGGGCCGATGTCGATGACATGGTCCGCGGCACGAATCGCCTCCTCATCATGCTCCACCACAATAACGGTATTGCCGAGATCGCGCAGGTAGGTCAGTGTGTTGAGCAAGCGCGCATTGTCACGCTGATGCAGTCCAATTGAGGGCTCATCGAGGATATACATCACACCCACCAAACCGGCGCCAATCTGGCTGGCGAGACGAATGCGTTGTGCTTCACCACCGGAGAGGGTGTCGGCGCTACGCTCCAGGGTCAGATAGTCGAGGCCAACGTTGACCAGAAACTGCAACCGTTGGGAGATCTCTTTGATCACCTTTTCAGCAATTTTACCGCGCTTACCCGGCAGCTTCAGATTCGTGAAAAATGTGAGGGCGTGGTCGACCGGCAGAGCAGTGAGTGCCGGTAGGTTGTGTTGCTCGATAAATACATTGCGGGCCGCTTCGTTTAGGCGACTACCCTGACAGCTACGGCAGCTATGGGTGGAGATATATTGAGAGAGCTCCTCGCGCACGGCGTTTGACTCGGTCTCTCGGTAGCGTCGTTCCATATTGGGGATAATCCCCTCAAATGGATGTGATTTCTGATGGCTGGCTCCCCGGTTGTTGATATAGCAGAAATCTATCGCCTGCTCACCGCTGCCGTAGAGCACCGCCTGCTGAATCTGTTTAGGTAGATTCTGCCATGGGGTTTCGACGTCGAAGTCATAGTGGCGACCGAGTGAGCTGATCATGCCGAAATAGTAGGCGTTGCGCCTGTCCCAACTGCGGATTGCGCCTGCGGCAAGACTGAGTTCCGGGTGGGCGACCACCCGTTGTGGATCGAAGAATTGCTCGACTCCCAGCCCATCACAACTCGGGCAGGCGCCGGTTGGATTGTTGAACGAGAACAGGCGTGGCTCCAACTCCTGCAGGCTGTAGCCGCAAACCGGGCAGGCAAACTTGGCGGAGAAGATGATATCTTCCTGCCCCGACTGGCTATCCATCGATGCGATGCGGGCCAGTCCGTCTGACAAATTTAATGCGGTCTCGAAAGACTCAGCCAGTCGCTGGGCCAGCTCGCCATCGGCCCGTACTTTAAAGCGGTCGACCACCACCTCAATGGTATGCTTTTTGTGCAGATCCAGTGGTGGTGGATCATCCAGTTCAAAAATCTCGCCATCAATCCGCACCCGAATAAAGCCTTGAGCGTGCAGCTCTTGGAGCAGCTTCTGGTGCTCCCCTTTGCGGTTGCTGATGACCGGGGCCAGCAGCATCAGCCTGCTTTCTGCTGGGAGGGTGAGCACATGATCGGCCATCTGGCTGATAGTCTGGGCCTCAAGCTCTTGGTGGTGATTGGGGCATCGGGGTGAACCTGCGCGGGCGAACAGCAAACGCAGATAGTCGTAAATCTCGGTGATGGTGCCTACAGTGGAGCGGGGATTGTGAGAGGTGGTCTTCTGCTCAATCGAAATTGCGGGTGACAACCCTTCAATATGGTCCACATCGGGTTTCTCCATCATGGACAAGAACTGCCTTGCGTAAGCGGATAGAGACTCTACGTAGCGGCGCTGGCCCTCAGCATAGATGGTGTCGAAAGCCAAAGATGATTTGCCCGAGCCGGACAGGCCGGTGATAACGATCAGCTTGTCTCTGGGGATATCAAGGTCAATATTCTTAAGGTTGTGGGTGCGTGCGCCGCGGATGTAAATCGTGTCCATCTTCGTACCAGCCAGGAAGCGAACCTGCTACTATACGCCTTCTTGTGTTTTCGAGCCAAAGGCAGATGTAAGGCAGTGAGCAAGCAGTCAGGCAAGTCAGAACCCATGACCCCTATCGAAAGTAGAGCGGCAGTCTCTCTGGCGGGGTTGTTTTCCCTGCGCATGCTGGGGTTGTTCATGATTCTGCCGGTATTTTCGCTCTATGCTGAAAACCTGGAAGGTGTCACGCCTACGCTGATTGGCGTGGCCATTGGCGCCTATGGTCTTACCCAAGCACTGCTACAGGTGCCGTTCGGGATGCTCTCTGACCGCATTGGCCGCAAGCCGGTGATCATTGGCGGTCTGGTCATTTTTGCTGTGGGTAGTGTCGTGGCGGCTATGTCTGACACTATCTGGGGCGTTATCGTTGGTCGGGCTTTGCAGGGTAGTGGCGCCATTGCGGCAGCGATTATGGCGTTGGCCGCGGATTTGACGCGGGAGCAGAAACGTCTGCGCATTATGGCGGTGATCGGGATGAGTATCGGTGTTGCCTTTGCGCTCTCCATGGTGTTAGGCCCGATTCTGAACAGTTTTGTTGGGGTTCAGGGCATCTTTTGGCTGATCGCTGCGTTGGCTCTGGTGGGGATTGGTATCACCCTGTTCTGGGTGCCCACTCCGGAAAAGAGCGTATTCCACCGGGACGCCGAACCGGTGCCGGCGCTCTTTGGCCGAGTGCTCGCTAATAGTGATCTGCTGAGACTCGATGCGGGGATTATGATTCTGCATATGATTCTCATGGCGGTGTTTATTGTTATTCCCTTTGCTCTGCGTGATTTCATCGGTCTCGATAGTGATAATCACTCGTGGGTCTATTTGCCTGTACTGCTGCTAGCGATGATCGTGATGATCCCCTTTGTGGTTATTGCCGAAAACCGCCGGAAGATGAAACCGGTATTTGTAGCGGCGATTACTGCGTTGATGTTGTCACTGCTCGGTTTTAGCCAGCTCTACCACTCATTGATTGGCTTGAGCCTGATGCTGTTTATCTTCTTTACGGCCTTTAATCTGCTGGAAGCCACGTTGCCTTCACTGGTCGCCAAAGTGGCGCCCGCGGATAGTAAGGGTACGGCTATGGGGGTCTATTCAACCTCCCAATTTTCCGGCGCCTTTCTGGGTGGCTCGATTGGTGGCTGGGTCTATAGCGGTTATGGGGTGGAAGGGGTTTTTCTCTTTGCCACAGGGGCTGCACTGCTCTGGTTGCTGATTGCTATCGGTATGGAGCGACCGCAATATCTCACCAGCCATCTGGTGAGGGTTGGTGCTATCGATGGTGCCCAGGCCTATGAGCTGCAAGCTGAGCTGTCGGCCATAGATGGCGTGGGCGATGTTGCTGTCGATGTGGAGGCGGGAATTGCCTATTTGAAGATAGATACCCAAGTGGTAGAGCCGTCGGCGTTCAATCGCTTTGCCGAATATTAGTCGCTAGGCGTGGCTGTATCTACAGGGCTCCGAGGTGTTAAAATCCTTCTAGGCTGGTATAGGGAATTGCCAGTATCATCGTTAATCATGTTTGGTATTTGCTAACATGATGAGAAATATAGAGAAAACAGGAAAAGCTTATGGCTCGCGGTATTAATAAAGTTATTTTGATAGGCAACCTGGGGGCAGACCCCGAAACCCGTTATATGCCTAGTGGTGGAGCAGTGACCAATGTTCGCCTGGCAACCTCAGAGTCCTGGAAAGACAAGAATACCGGTGAGATGCAGGAACGTACCGAGTGGCACCGCGTCGTCTTTTTCAATCGCCTGGGAGAGATTGCTGGTGAGTATCTGAAAAAGGGCTCCAAAATTTATGTTGAAGGCAGTCTGCGCACCCGCAAATGGCAGGGACAGGATGGCCGAGACAACTACACCACTGAGATTGTTGGCAGCGAAATGCAGATGTTGGATTCCCGTGGTGGTAGTGCCGATTT
>JAKSCN010000527.1 GCA_022360595.1 Chromatiales bacterium | reverse complement strand
CGATTCATGGTAGGTAAGTGACCTAAGAACAGACACTGGTGTCTTGTAATTTTCGCGCACTTATCTTTTCCTCCACTCTTTGGAGGTTTATTCTGGGTCAGACTCAACCGCAAATACGCACTAGCTGATAATGTCCAACTGTTACCTGCTTTCAAAGGTCATGCAGTTGACACTATTTCCAGCAAACCCGACCACGATATTATCGGTCATGCACTCAAAATCTTCGTTGTGCCGGCAACTGGTTACTTTACACGCACCAACACCCGCAACGGCCTGGTTCTTGGTATGAGTTCCTGCGCCGCCAAAGAAGGTGTCACATCCCGGATGTACGCCGTCACCGATTGTGATGGCTCTGGCGTGACAAGCTGAGCCTGAATTGTAGGCACAGTCTGTAACTGTGCAACTCGAGACCGAAGGCATCTCTATCGTGATTTTCATCACTTTACCTCCTCCCTCCCGTCTACGGACGGATAACATTTATAACTCCAACAAAGAAAGTCTAGTTCAAGGAAAATCCGGCCGAGCACTTAAATCAATCTATTAAACCGTTTAGTTTCTCAAAAATATAAGACTCTCCCGCTTATTTGAAAGTCGCATTAACCCGAAACCATGCTCAGGGTCTATGCTCAGAGCATTGAAACATGAGTAAGGAGAACATCATGGCAACAAGTAAACTTCCCGATTGGTACAAACATCTCCAGACGCATCACGCAGCCTATATACAGGCCCTAGAGCAACTGGGTAAAACTATTCGGGAAGATGGCCCTTTGGATGCCAAAACCGCACAGTTGGTACAACTTTCGGCGGCCGCCGCCAATGGGTCGCAAGGCGCGGTTCACAGTCATGTTCGTCAAGCCCTTACCTGCGGCGCTACCAGCCAGGAGATCCAACATGCATTGAAATTGGCTACCAGCACCATCGGCTTTCCCGCTGTAGCGGCTGCGTTGAGCTGGGCTGACCAGGTATTCGAGGCACAAACAGGAGATTGATTGCAACTCAACACCAGGAAGCGTTCACGTGAAGAGGGAACTTGCCGCACTTCTACCATTGATCTGAAGCGCTACTTCTTAACCTACGGTAAATCAGGAAAACCCACATGGCTTATGTAGTAACAGAGAGCTGTATCCGCTGTAAATACACCGACTGTGTCGATGTCTGCCCTGTCTCCTGCTTCCACGAAGGGCCAAACTTTCTGGTCATCGACCCAGAAGAGTGTATTGATTGCGACGTCTGTGTCCCGGAATGCCCGGTTGATGCAATCTACCCGGATAATGAGCTCCCTCCCGAGCAAGCACATTTTTTAGAGCTGAACGCCGAGCTGGCCAAGCAGTGGCCGGCCATAGAAACAAAGAAGCCCCCACCTTCCGATGCGGATGACTGGGCCACCGTACAAGATAAATATCAGTTCCTGGAGCGGGAGTAGAAGTGGCGTGACAATCCCCACCGTTACACAAAGCCCATCGCGCTGAAATCCCCCTTTCCCCACGCGAAGGCTATACTGGCTATCATCGGAAGAGATCCTGCTAAAGGCAGGGGCATGATCAGATAACGGAAGAGGAGCTTTGTCATGACCCGGCTGATCCGG
>JAKSCN010000627.1 GCA_022360595.1 Chromatiales bacterium | reverse complement strand
TTAGCGGCTGGGTCAACGCTTGGGAACGAGGCGATATCAATAGCTATATCGACCGCTATGCCGGGCACTTTGTCGATCCTAAAGGGCGCGACCACAACGCTTGGAAGGACTATAAGGCGCGTATCTTTGCCAACCGCCCCAATCAGCAGATAGCCATCGATAATATCAAGGTGACTCAGCTAGCCAACAACCGCTACGAAGTGTCCTTTCGCCAACAGTACACCAGCGATCAATACACCGATTTGGGCACCAAAACCATCACCCTGGATGGTTGCCCGGGGGCGTTCAAGATCGCCTCCGAGAGTTGGAAAGCGATCAAGTAGAAGCCCCAGCGCTATTTCAGGTTTGTAATATAGGCGGCGACCGCTTCCATCTGCTGGTCGCTAAGGCGCAGCGCAACGGCTGACATCCATGGATTGCTACGGCGTCCGGTGCGGTCCCGAAACTCCTTCAGCATTTTCAGCACATAATCCTGGCGTTGGCCCGCCAGCATGGCATAGCCCTCCTGCCCTTGACCGTCAGTGCCGTGGCATTCAGCACAAATTTCGTTGTACACCGTTTTACCCTCTGGCAGTAGAGGGCTATCGACACCGCCTCCTAGCTGTTTATCCAAGCTGGAGTAGTAGAGAGCGATATTGATGCGCTCTTCATCGGAAAAGGATTTCGCCAGGCCACTCATCAGATAGTCGAAGCGACGACCATCGGAGAAGCGCTGGAACTGGTCTACTATATAGACGGGGTTCTGCCCGGCAAGATTGGGCACCAGCTCTTTCACCGAGATGCCATCCTTCCCGTGACAGGTTCGGCACAGCACGGTGCGGCTTTGCCCCTCTTCTCTAAGCTCCTTTAACTTTTTGGGATCACTCTTCAGCGATTGGATACGCTGCTCCAACTCTTTTTTAATGCGCTCCTGCGAAGCAACATCTATTGCAACTGTAGGCTGTGCCTCGATTTCCAATACTGCAGAGAAACTGAGGATGCCAACCGCAATAGTGCGGCGAATTAACGACATACCAACTCCCTAATGTTAACTATTTGCCTACCTGCTAAATCAAAAACCAGGCCAGGTGGCGATGTGAATGATGTTTTAATTATGAAAGTGTGACTATTGCATCATTTTGCCTAAATAAGCTCAATTGATCTAGATCAATTTTATATTTGAGAGAACTGCTTCTCGCTGCTGAAATCGCTAATCGGCGGCAATTATGGCTATTTGAGAATATTTCAGCTCCATCAACTTCCTCTTGCTGAGAACCTTGATGCTGCTTGGTGATCGAAAATTGGGCGAGATAATTTGAAAAGCTGACGCTTTGATTTTTTAATCCCCTCATCCTGTCCTTCTACCGTCAAGCGGCACCGAGGTCCCTGTGGGAGAAGGGACGCTCTATCTCACTGCTATCCCGTAGCTCCCTCTTTCCATTTTGGGAAGCACCCTTTTATGCTCGCAGGGTACTCCCTCGAAGGAGGGAGTAAACCATATTCCGGCTTTTCATATCTCAAACCAATACAGTTTGTTTAAGACCCGCATACGGTAAAGAGATCGAAGCAATTTCTTCAATATTTGTGGGACAATAGTTGTGTTAAAGGAGTTTCTTAGGCTTTTTCGCAACCTGGTCACGCAGATAGACAGGCAGCGCTTGATCAGCCGCGACCCACTGCGCTTCAGGCACGGCTGAAGCCAGCAGGGCCACGTCTTCAGCCGAACAGTAGAGATCAGCATTAAAGCCGCTGAGCGCCGGCCCCACCCGTTGAGAGAGCTGCTCGGTATAGCTGCCCCAGCCGGTGCCAACACCATACCAACCTTCGCCTTTGGGAAGAGCAACAGATTCTGGCGGTGCAATCTGATCGTCCAACACCGATACGGCCAATCCATCAATATTGACTTGATAACAGCCCCAGTAGACTTCATTCATGCGCGCGTCAAAGGCACACAGCAAACGCCCCTGACGCAGCTCGCGATAGGCGCGTTGGGCCAGACTGGCGAGAGTGGAGACGCGAATCACCGGCAGATCACCCGCGTAGGCAACACCTTGCACTACGCCAGTGGCAATCCTTACGCCGGTAAAAGCCCCTGGGCCATTGGCAAAAGCAACGGCGTCAAGCTGGGTAAGTCCAATCCCGCTATCCGCCAAAAGTTGGTCGAGCATCGGCAGAATCAGTTCACTATGCTTTCTGGGTTCAACCTGATAGGTGACTTGGATATTGCCATCCAGATAGAGGGCGGCGGAGCAGGCTTCGGTGGCGGTTTCTATAGCGAGTATTTTCATCCCACTATTTTAGCGGTTCTCAGCACCATCGTGCAGGCCGGGACTTGAATTAAATTGCGCTTTTTTCACTATACAGAAAAGCACTAGGGCCTGTTAACACTAATTTGATTATCACTGCCAAGGCCATTTTTTGTCCAGCAAGGCAGAAGGAGAGCTGTGTAGTGAGCCTACATAAGCGATTGATAACACCGCCGGGCAAACAAACGGCCCTGCCCCCTCATAATATTTAGAAAAAAGAGTTGAGTGTAAACAGACCCTAAACTTCTCCCGCGCTTAGGACGCTAACCAATCATTGGGTAAAAACAATATTCCACAACCGGAGGAACCTGACCTATGTACCTAGGGAATCAGAATAACAGCGAACATGAGCATGAACCGAGTCCAATGGATCGCAGAAAAGTCCTCCGACGCCACCTGATCTACTATCTGCGAGTGTGGGACGCCAATACCCAAAAGATGCTTGGCCACATCGTTGATATCACCACCGACGGTTTTATGCTGATCAGTGAAGAGCCTATCGAGAATAATAAAGCGTACGAGTTTGAAGTGAAGTGGCAGGCACCTGACGGGAAGCCGATCAACTTGCGCTTCCGTGCCGAGAGCCGCTGGAGTTCAAACGATGTGAACAGCGCCTTCTACGACACGGGCTTTAAGCTGATCGATGCTTCAGATGAAGTGATCAAGCCGATTCAAGAGCTGATTGAAGCGTACGGCTTTAATCGCTGAGCGCCTGTTCAAAGAACGCTTCGACATCAGCAATATCACGAGTGCGGGCCATGGGTGGCATACTCTCCAGAAAGATGTGCCCATAGCCCCGCT
>JAKSCN010000269.1 GCA_022360595.1 Chromatiales bacterium | reverse complement strand
ATCCACATTGCTGGGCTGCCAGAAGTCGTTGAAGGGGTCGCTGTCGGTACAGAGATCGGTGCAGGCCCAATTGATCAGGTTCTTGATGTTACTGCGATAGGTGCGTGCACTCCAGTGAACACCGGCATGTTGCCCACTCAAGCCTAGCTCATAGGAGCGGGATTTCTCAGGAACCAGGTCGGGATTGCCGCTGGACCATGGCGAAGAGGGCCAGTAGAGATCATTGAACGTGGGCGCCTTAAAAGCGGTGCCTGCAGAGGCAGTGAACCGCAGGTTCTCCATAACCTCCATACCCCAGGCGATATTGCCGGTGGTCTGATCACCAAACTGTTCATTGTCATCGTAGCGCAGGCCAAGCTGCAGATCATGACGCTCACCAAAGTAGCGATACTGGCCAAACAGCGCTTTGTTGTCCCGCTCAGTCTCCGCATAGTCGGTTGTTGCGTTGATTTCATCTTTATAGTAGTCGACGCCGGCAACTATCTGGTTGCTGTCGTTCAAATCGATACTGTTCTCCCAGGCAATCTGCCGGCGCTGGGTATCGAATTTATTGACGAAGGTGTCGTTGAAGAAGTTTTTGCTGAAGTCACGGCTTTCGCCAAAACGCAAGGTGCTCTTCCAGCCATCCGTCACATCGGCTGTCAGTGCCAAACCGGCACTCTGTTGGATGAATTCCGTGAGATTACCGCTGAAGCTGTTGCCGTCAAATTCGTTCTCGCCATCGCTGCGTAGAATGTTGCCGCTCAGCTCCAGACGGTCAGTAAACTTGTGGCTGAAGCTACCATTGATGCCGAGGCTGTCAAAGCCGTCGTCATCCTGTTCGATTGCAGGGCGGACATCGTAGCCATCGGTCTCCTCTTTGGAGATGGCTAGACGAAAGCGGCTGCTCTCATTGCCATAGGAGAGGCTGCCTTCCAGTTTGTAATGGTTGTCTGTACCGTAGCCCGCTTCAGTCGAGGTCCGTAGGCCTTCGCCGCCTTTGCGGGTGAAGATCTGAATTACACCGCCGATGGCATCTGAGCCGTACAGGCTGGAGCGCGGGCCGCGCACCACTTCGATGCGTTCGATATCATGCAGCGGAATCAGTGACCAGGAGGGAGAACCGAGGGTGGCTGAGCCTATGCGAATGCCATCAATAAGCAGCAGGGTGTGGTTGCTGTTGGTACCGCGTAGAAACAGGCTTTTATTCTTGCCGTCACCACCGTTGGCTGAGAGATTAATGCCGGCGATGCCGATCAGCAGTTCGGTAATATCGGTGGCTTGGCTCTTTTCGATGGTTTCACGATCAATCACTGTGACCGAGGCGAGGGTCTCATCGGCGGTCTCTGCAGTGCGCGAGGCGGTGACAATGATAGGGGCCATTTCTCTATCGGCAGCGCCTGCCGGGGTGAATGGAAGCAATCCTAAAATCGAGCATGCCAAGCCGGTGCGGGCAGCGGATCTGTTCATGGGTTTAAATACTCCACAAGCTGATGTTTACGGAACGCGTCAATACCCGTGCAGCTTGGCTACAACGGGCCGGCAGTTCGGCAATCAGCCGCAACTACGCTAGACAACGCGATAATTCAGCTTCCGCATGGGGGTGGAGTTGTGACAGGGCGAGAGATCTCTCGCAGGTGTCGCATACAAGCACCACTGAATCCAGTTGGAAACTGCTTGAATGCGTCGACTAACGGCTGGCCCGCTCCGACGAATGCCCCGTTCGGCGGAATCGCGACGCTGGAACGGCAGGTCTCCTGACTTGTACTTCATCACCTGAATCCGCCTTCCCAGTGCGCTGTAGGCACAAGTGGCTCAATGGATCAGGCTCGTCACTCACAGTTGCGGGGACAGTCGGGGAATCCGCCAGCTGGCGTCACCCCGGTTCCCTTTTAACCCGTTCGGGACCGCTCCGGTGGGGCTATTCTACGATTGTCCCGGGGTGATGCAAAGCAAAAGTTGTTTGCATTAGCGGTATTACCGGAAGGATAAAGTGGGTTAACTGCCGCAGTATTGAATCGTAAAGTGCGTCATATCACGCATTTTTGTGTAGTTTCCTGATTTGAATTCAGATATTGATTTTTCGCATGGTGGCAACTCAAAGCACGCCGAACAATAGGGCTGTTGTACAACACGTCTACCTGAAGGAGAGAGTTGATGTCTGAAAAAACCACTTTCAATCGTCGTCAAGCGATGAAGATGTTGGCCGTTGGCGGCTTGGCTGGATTGAGTTCACTCACTGTGGCAGCACCGGCTGGCAGCAAGCCTATCGGCGCCATGATTCCGGGCAAAGGCTGGGTGCCTGCCTCGGGTGAGAGAGGTGAGCATGATGGCACGCCCCTGCAGTTTATGCCGAAAACCGCCCCCGATGCCAACCCGCTGGAGGACGAATTGGCAAAGTATCCGCGTTGCCCCTATTGCGGAATGAGCCGTAAAAAGTGGAACCACAGTCGTCATCTGGTGCACTACGATGATGGCCTTGCAGACGGTACTTGCTCTATTCACTGTGCTGCGATCAGTTTGTCACTCAATCTGGATCGTGGTCCCAAGGCGATCTACGCCGCTGACTTCGGTTCCGATGCCGAAATCAAACCACTGGTAGAGGTGGATAAGGCTCAATACCTGATCGGCGCCAAGCTGAAAGGCACTATGACAGCCAACAGTAAAATGGCTTTTGCCAGTGTTGAGGCCGCAAAAGCAGCGCAGGCCGCAAAAGGCGGTGAGCTGGCCGATTTCGATACTGCATTGACTGCTGCCTATAACGATATGGCAAAAGATACCATGATGATCCGTAAGCGTCGCAAAGAGCGGGTACGGAAAATGATGGAGAAGAAGATGAAAATGAAGCAGGGTTAATCCGCTCTGCTGGGGCTGCCGGGAATGTTTGGTTTCCCGGCAGCCTTTTTAATGGCTTCCGATGCTCTAGGGCCTGTTAACACTAATTTGATCATCACTGCCAATGGCCCTGCGGGTTGAGCCTAAAAAAGCACCACTCAGCGTTACTCGTCGCTTATTTGGAGCAACCAAACTGCGCTCCT
>JAKSCN010000302.1 GCA_022360595.1 Chromatiales bacterium | reverse complement strand
GCGATAACCGCAACGCTCGGCGATCTGCTCCACACTCAATTCGGTGCTCTCAAGGAGGGTTGTCGCCTCCTGCATGCGCCAGGTTGTGAGATATCGGTTTGGACTCGTGCCTACCAGCGCATTGAACTTATCGCAAAAGGCGGAGCGGCTCATACCACTCGCCTGGGCCAGAGTCTCTAACGTGAGCTCTCGTCCGTAGTCATTGTGAATCATACTCAAGGCCTTGCCGATCTGTTTGTCGCCCAGGGCGGCCAAAAAGTGTTCCGATTGACCTTTTGCGATTCTGTCTCTTAATACATGTAAGAAGAGCAGTCTTGCCAGATCCCGCAATGCAGAGCTGCGTCCGGGTGAGTCGTGTTCGAGTTCCAATAGCGCTGCATCGATCACATAGCCGATACCAGCCGTTGTTGGGTTGTTGCGCGCATTGGTGATTAGCAGGATGCCCGGCAAGTCATCCAGCAGTGGTTGAATGGCTGGTGAGCGGCATTCATAGAAGCCGCAGAGGATGCTGGTAAAAGCGCCTTCTTTGTCGCTACTGCTCTCTGTGTTGATCAATTCAGGTTGTGGTGGGCTCTTTTCATTGGATATCTGATGCGGCAGATCACGTGGAAAAAGTACGAAGTCTCCAGCCTGGAGCAGTTGAGGGGGCAGCCCTTTGACATGTAACCAGCCACTGCCTTTATCGATGAAATGGAAAGGGATAAGTCCACTGCCCGACGTGTCAATAGCCCAGTCTCCGCAGTAATCCCGGTGTTTGTAGAGCTGGGCATCAATGCGTATTCGATCTAGCAGGCCAGTCAAAGCGTCAATAGGTATTTGGCTTTTCATCGAAGATATATGGATGATTGGTTAATAATTACGGATTTATGAATATAGTTCATCCGGTTTTCTCTGTCTAATATTCTCCACACAGCGTTTTCCAGGAGTGACGTTTAGCTGGGAAGCGGAAGCAATGTTTAGAAAACAGTATGGAGAATTTATTCGATGAAGATGATGCGCCGACATTCAATACAGGGTTTGCCCAGAGCAGGGGCAGCGGGTGTTTTGGGATTGGCCTTGGTGATTAGCCTGCCGACCCACGCTGAAAAGATGTTCTCTGAGGTCGTCGACTCAAACGGTACAATTTCGCTACCCAGTGATTTTCGAAAGAGTATGGTTCACCTGGGGTCGTGGTTTGTACCTGAAGGTGGTGCGAGTGGATTTCATGATGTCTATACCGAGGCCGAGACGGTGGCCGCTTATCGCCGGACAGGAAAATTTCCGGATGGCGCTACCTTGGTCAAAGAGCTGCGCGCCGCTGATAAAGGTGACTACACAACGGGCACAGGGGTCAGCTATCCCACCTCTATAAAGCAGTGGTTTGTGATGGTCAAGGATACCAAAGGTCGTTTTGCCGGGAACCCTGCTTGGGGTGATGGATGGGGCTGGGCCCTGTTCAAACCTGATCAGCCGGCTCAAAGTGTAGTGAAGGACTATCGTGGTGACTGTATCGGTTGCCACGTACCTGCAAAAGCCAATGACTATGTTTATACCGAAGCTTATCCAACCCTACGTACCAAGTAGGTTGTTTGTCGGTTTTATATTGCTACTTGAGAAAACCACCCATGTCACGGGTGGTTTTCTTATGTGTTGTTTGACCTGACAGATAACTTTACGCAGAAGAATCACTCCATCCATTTCATAAGTAATTTTAATAAAAACAGTACTTACCCGCCTTCCGGTGCGTCTGACATTAACTGCTATACTGTTCAATAACCTAGTAATTCAGTTGGAAAAAGGGTTTCTGCAGTATTCAAGAATAATGGAGAGGCCTAAAGATGAGACTGATTATCTTGGCCTTGTTATCTGCAGGGCTTTACTCTCCCCTGTTCGTAGCGGCTGACTGGCAAGTCAATCTTGATCAGGGGGCAACTGAAATCAGCCAGGCGATGTATAGCCTGCATATGCTGATCTTCTACATCTGCGTGGCCATTGCAGTGGTGGTCTTTGGTGTGATGTTCTGGTCGATTATTCGCCACCGGAAATCACGTGGTGCAGAGGCGCACAATTTCCACGAAAGTACGACGATTGAAGTAGCATGGTCTGTTGTCCCGTTCTTAATCTTGGTGATCATGGCGGTGCCCGCCACTAAAACCCTGATCGCTATGTATGATCCATCAGATGCTGAACTCAATATCCAGATTACCGGTTCTCAATGGAAGTGGCGTTACCAATATTTGGAGCACGATATCGACTTTATTAGCAATCTGTCGACCTCCCAAGAACAGATCGATAATAAGGTCAAGAAAAGTGTTAACTACCTGTTGGAGGTTGACCAACCGTTAGTGATACCGGTGAACCGCAAGGTGCGTTTTCTGTTTACCTCCAATGACGTCATTCACTCCTGGTGGGTACCGGCATTAGCCGTCAAGCAGGATGCAATTCCCGGCTTTATCAATGAGGCCTGGACCAAGGTCTCCACCCCTGGCACCTATCGAGGTCAGTGTACCGAGCTATGCGGTGTGGGGCATGCGTTTATGCCGATAGTGGTATCGGCAAGACCGGAGGCGGAGTTTCTCCAGTGGGTGGAGGAGCAGAGCGCACAGAAACAAGCCGAGGCGGTTTTGGCAGAGAAGGAGTGGACATTGGATGAGCTCACCGCGCACGGTGAGCAGGTCTATCTGAAAGTCTGCTCGGTTTGTCATCAGCCCACCGGGGAAGGGGTTCCCGGGGCTTTCCCCGCACTCAAAGGGAGTGCTCTGATGACAGGTGACATAAATGCTCATATCGATATTGTCCTCAATGGCCGTACAGGGACGGCAATGCAGGCATTCAGAGATCAACTGAGTGCGGTGGATCTCGCCGCCGTGATCACTTATGAGCGTAATGCCTGGGGGAACAATAGTGGAGACAAAGTAGCACCGTCGCAGATACAGCAGCAAAAACAGTAGAGGAGGCGTAATGGCAACGCTCGACCAAACTGTGGATGTGCATGAAGACCACGGGCCCGCAAAGGGGATTACCCGTTGGCTCTATACGACCAACCATAAAGATATAGGAACGCTCTATTTGTGGTTTAGTCTGCTGATGTTCTTTGTGGGCGGCACCATGGCGTTGGCCATTCGGGCGGAGCTTTTTCAGCCGGGGATGCAACTGGTGGAGCCGGCTCTATTTAATCAGATGACCACAATGCACGGTCTTATCATGGTGTTTGGGGCCGTGATGCCGGCATTTGTCGGCTTGGCGAACTGGATGGTGCCGATGATGGTTGGGGCGCCGGATATGGCGTTTCCCCGCTTGAATAACTGGAGTTTTTGGATTCTGCCGTTCGCCTTTATTATCCTGTTATCCACCCTGTTCATGGAAGGTGGGGCACCAGATTTTGGTTGGACTTTCTATGCGCCCCTGTCAACGACCTATGCGCCCCAGAGTGTGACCTACTTTATCTTTGCAGTGCATATGCTGGGTATCAGTTCGATTATGGGGGCGATCAACATTATCGCCACCATTCTCAATCTGCGTGCGCCAGGCATGACCATGATGAAACTGCCGCTGTTCGTTTGGACTTGGCTGATCACTGCTTTTCTGTTGATTGCGGCTATGCCGGTGTTGGCCGGTGTGGTGACCATGATGTTGATGGATATCCACTTTGGCACCAGCTTTTTCAATGCGGCCGGTGGCGGTGATCCGGTACTGTTTCAGCACGTGTTCTGGTTTTTTGCCCATCCGGAAGTCTACATCATGATTCTGCCCGGCTTTGGTATCATCTCGCAGATTATTCCAACCTTTTCACGCAAAAGGCTGTTTGGTTATCACTCCATGGTTTATGCCACGCTCTCGATTGCGTTTCTGTCATTCATCGTTTGGGCCCACCATATGTTCACCGTCGGTATGCCGTTGGCGGGTGAGCTGTTTTTTATGTACACCACGATGTTGATTTCAGTGCCTACCGGGGTCAAGGTGTTCAACTGGGTTGCCACTATGTTTCGCGGGTCGTTGACCTTTGAGACACCGATGCTGTTTGCTGTCTCCTTTGTGGTGCTGTTTACCATAGGTGGGCTTTCGGGGCTTATGCTCGCTATTGCGCCGGTCGATTTTCAGTATCATGACACTTACTTTGTAGTGGCTCATTTCCATTACGTGCTAGTGCCTGGGGCAATATTTTCCATTATGGCGGGGGTCTACTTCTGGTTGCCGAAGTGGACCGGGCATATGTATAACGAACGGCTCGGGCAGCTCCATTTCTGGTTGTCTTTCATCGGTGTCAATATCACCTTTTTCCCCATGCACTTTCTCGGTCTGGCAGGCATGCCGCGCAGGATCTCCGACTATGCGCTGCAGTTTGCTGATTTCAATATGGTGTCGTCGGTTGGCGCCTTCATTTTCGGCTTTTCACAACTGCTGTTTCTCTACAACGTTGTCCAATGTATTCGGGGTGGGCGCACCGCGACTGACCAAGTGTGGGAAGGCGCCAGAGGGTTAGAGTGGAGTATTTCATCGCCTCCACCGTATCACACGTTTACTCAACCACCGTTGGTGAAATAGACGAGGGTAGGTAAATGGAAGAGAGTTATCGCAAAAACAGAAAGCTGGGTACCCGACTGGTAGCTGTTACAGTGCTGATGTTTGCTTTCGGCTTTTTACTGGTTCCGTTGTATGACGTCTTCTGCGAAATCACTGGCCTGAATGGCAAGATTACCAACACCGGCGCGTTGAAAGTACAGCAGGAGTCGGATATGTCGCGAAGTGTTCGGGTGCAACTGATTGCGGTGAACAATGAAGGCATGCCCTGGCAATTTGAGCCGGCTCAAGCAGCAATAATGGTGCATCCGGGGCGGGTTACTCAAACCTACTACACGGCACACAATCCGACAGCAAGGAAAATGCTAGCGAAGGCGATACCCAGTGTGGCGCCAGCGGAAGCGGCAAAATACCTGCATAAGGTCAACTGTTTCTGTTTTGAACGCCAGCAGTTAAATAGCATGGAGACACAACAGCTCCCCATTCAACTGATGATCAGCCGGGAACTACCCAGTCATATTCGAACCATCACGCTCTCTTATACGCTGTTTGATATCACGCCTCAGCCTGAAGGTTTGATGCTGGTAGAGACCGGTGCAGCAGGAAGTCCGCGATGACTACCGATATCTACTATGTGCCAAAACAGAGTCGCTGGCCGATTTTGGCGTCCATTGCGCTTTTTATACTGGCGTACGGTGCTGCTTCGCTAATCAATGCGCTGACGGCAGGTAGTGGTGGTGGATTGGGTTTGTCACTGCTGCTAACCGGCGCCTTTTGTTTGGGCTTAATACTGGTCGGTTGGTTCAGTAATGTCATCCATGAGAGCCGAAGCGGACTCTATAGTGCACAGATGGATCGTTCATATCGCTGGGGTATGAGCTGGTTTATTTTCTCTGAAGTGATGTTTTTTGCGGCGTTCTTTGGAACCCTGTTTTATGTCAGGATGCTGGCTGTTCCTTGGCTGGGAGGAGAAGGGGATAAAGGGGTTTCAAATCTACTCTGGTTGGGATTTCAGGCCCAGTGGCCGTTGATGATTACCCCCGATATGAATGCCTTCCCAGGTCCGAAAGAGATCATCGATCCGTGGCATATCCCCTTTGTTAACACCGTCATACTTCTCTCATCCAGCGTGACGGTGACCATTGCGCACAAAGCTTTGAAACTGAACCGGCGCGGACACGTTGTCGGATGGCTTTTGGCGACTATTCTGTTGGGCGTTATCTTCTTGAGTCTGCAAGCAATTGAATATGTTGACGCGTATCAGGAGATGGGCTTGACCCTGCAGGCTGGTATTTATGGCGCGACATTTTTTATTTTAACTGGATTTCATGGCCTGCATGTCACGCTGGGTACTTTCATGCTTTTTGTTATCTGGCTGCGGGTACTGAAAGGACACTTTGATCCGGAACACCATTTTGCTTTTGAGGCAGTGTCCTGGTATTGGCACTTTGTGGATGTCATCTGGGTTGGCCTATTTCTGTTCGTCTATATCTTCTAGTGTTGTTTCCAACCAAGGAGCATCCATTGAAATCTGACCACTATAAAAACCGTACAGCAGTATCAGAATCAATAAGGTTGCGATGCCGACCCGGACGATCAGGGAGTTGACGGTGCGATGGGTTCTTCCCTGATCGCGGAGCATAAAGTAGAGACCACTAAATAAGCTAACAGTTATCGCGAGGAAAAGCAGCAGTATCAGAATTTTGTAAAACATTGAGAGGATCCTCTGAGGTCATAATCATGAGTGAAGGCCAGACAGGAAAAAGAATCAAGATATCGCTATGGATGTTGCTGGTTCCATTTCTGTTTCTTTTTGCTGGATTGGGTGTGTGGCAACTCAATCGCGCAGAGGAGAAACGAGATGTATTGACCGCCTGGGGTGAACCAACAGAGACTATTTCTGAACTACGCCTCGAATCGTTGAAACAGTTCAGCTCAGTTCGATTAGAGGGCGTATTTGATGCAGAGAGCGTATTTCTGCTGGACAACCGAACACGTCAGGGAAAGGTCGGTTATGAAGTGTTGGCGCTATTCTATCCAAACGGTTCAGAAGCGGGTGTATTGATAAATCTGGGATGGACTTTGGCTGATTCGGATCGCAATCGCCTACCGCATATCGAACTTCCAATGCACACAGTTACGTTAATGGGCCGACTATTTGAAATAACGCCCATGTTTACCTTGGGAGAAGACGTGTGGCGATTGGATTGGCCCAAACGGATTCAACAGATCGATGTTCCTCGCATTGAACAACTGGCAGGTGTGCCTGTTCACGACTGGCAGGTGCGGTTGGATGAACCACTTATCGCAGGGCTGAAAACAGAGTGGCAGGTTACCGCTATGCCGCCAGAGAAACATATCGCGTATGCGATTCAATGGTTTGCTTTGGCGGCAGTGTTAGTGGTCTGGATGGGATGGTATTACGGCTGGCAGGCAGCGCAGGGAGGCAAGCATGGGACTTAAGCATCGTACTTTATGGCTGATCTGGCTGGTTGCGTTGTTGCCGCTGTTTCTCGCGGTCACGATGTATTTTGGCGGTGTGTGGATTCCTCAGCAGCGAGTGAATAATGGAGATCTCATTCCACCGGGTAATACCCTTAGCCAAGCGGCTTTACGTAATGAAGAGGGAGAACTGCATCACGCGTCAGGGCGTTGGCAGTTGCTGTTATCTACGCCTAAGGTTTGCGATGAGCTCTGTCACCAGTGGCAGGCCGACCTAAATAGCATATTGGTTCTGCTTGGGCGAGAACGGGTAGAGGCACATCTTGTGATAAAAGATGAGAATGGTGTTGTGCTGACAGCGGAAGAGCGTCTGATATGGCTTGCAGACCCTGCTGGCAATCTGGTGCTGCGCTATCGCCAGAGTCAATCACCGCAGGCGCTATTAAAAGATCTTAAGCGTCTACTGAAACTCTCAAAGATTGGGTGACATTAATGCCCAAGCGATTGCCCACAGTACTGGTTAATCTTTCGATTATTTTGACTTTGGCTGTCGTGTTGCTGGGCGGGTGGACGCGTGTCAATGATGCAGGACTGAGCTGTCCTGACTGGCCAGGCTGCTACGGTGAGTATGTTATCCCCGGTACTGTGGAGCAGCAGCAATCGGCCCAGATGCGTTATCCCGAGTACCCGATGGATATTCGCAAGGGCTGGATTGAGATGGTTCACCGCTATTTTGCCGGATCACTGGGCGTGTTGATCGGCTGTCTGGCCCTGGTTGCTTGGCGACAGCCCCCCAAATCCGGATACCCGGTAATGCTCTCTTGGTTGCTGTTTGGTTTTGTGATCTTGCAAGGGTTATTCGGCATGTGGACCGTCACTCTGAAACTGCAACCATTGATTGTAGTACTTCACTTGCTTGGCGGACTTGTCACACTAAGCCTGCTAATAAGACTGCGTCAGAGAGTCGCTGGTTGGCAACAAGAAAGAGTATTGCAGACTCAGATACCCAGATGGTGGTTGCGAATTGCAGTGATTCTGTTGTTCGGCCAGATTGCGCTGGGGGGATGGACGAGTGCCAACTATTCGCGTTGGGCCTGCAGCCATTGGATTGCTTGTGACACACAGGGAAGTGTTGAGCTGGACTATGTGGCTGGTTTCACGGTCTGGCAGCCGCTAGGCCCCAACTACCAGGGAGGGCGATTAGATCATAAGGCGAG
>JAKSCN010000347.1 GCA_022360595.1 Chromatiales bacterium | reverse complement strand
TGCCGATGTATTCCAGCGTAATGTAATGGCTTCAGGTGTTATCCCGCAGATCTCAATGATCATGGGGCCATGCGCCGGTGGGGCGGTCTACTCGCCTTCCATGACCGATTTCATCTTCATGGTGAAAGACACCTCTTACATGTTTGTGACCGGTCCTGACGTGGTCAAGACCGTAACTCACGAAGAGGTGACCGCGGAAGAGCTGGGTGGCGCCGTCACGCATACCAGCAAGTCCGGTGTTGCCGATCTGGCCTTTGAAAATGACGTGGAAGCGCTGCTGATGTTGCGCCGTTTCGTTAACTTCCTGCCGGCAAACAATAAAGAGAAGCCGCCGATCTGGCCAACAGATGATCCGGCCGATCGTAAGATCGCTTCACTGGATACGCTGATTCCGGATGATCCGAACAAACCCTACGACATGAAAGAGCTGATCGGGAAGATCGTCGACGACAACGACTTCTTCGAATTGCAGCCCAACTACGCGGCCAACATCATTACCGGTTTTGGCCGTATGGAAGGCTCTACCGTCGGTATCGTCGCCAACCAGCCGATGGTGTTGGCGGGCTGTCTGGATATCGACTCCTCCAAGAAAGCGGCGCGCTTTGTCCGCTTCTGTGACGCCTTCAATATCCCCGTAGTCACCCTGGTTGATGTTCCCGGCTTCCTGCCCGGCACCTCCCAGGAATACGGCGGCATCATCAAGCACGGCGCGAAACTGCTTTACGCCTACGCGGAAGCGACGGTGCCGAAGATTACCGTTATCACCCGTAAAGCCTACGGCGGGGCATACGACGTCATGGCCTCCAAGCATCTGCGTGGCGACGTCAATTTGGCCTGGCCAACCGCGGAGATCGCGGTGATGGGCCCGAAAGGCGCGGTGGAGATCATTTTCCGCCAGGATATGGGTGATCAGGAGAAGATCGATCAGCGTACTGAAGAGTACCGTGAAAAATTCGCCAACCCCTTTGTTGCGGGCAGCCGAGGTTTTATCGACGACGTTATCATGCCGCACAGCACCCGTAAGCGGATCTGCCGCTCACTGGCCATGCTGCGTGACAAGCAACTGGAAAACCCCTGGCGCAAGCACGGGAACATCCCATTGTAACCTGTGATGAAGAGTCAACAGGGTTACAACATCTATAACGAGTTAAACGGGATCAGCAATGTTTGAAAAAATACTCATTGCCAACCGCGGCGAGATTGCCTGCCGGGTTATGAAAACTGCCCGCAAAATGGGCATTAAGACCGTTGCGGTCTATTCGGATGCAGACAGAGATGCGCTGCATGTACAGATGGCTGATGAAGCCGTCCATATCGGCGCGTCCGCTTCTGCGGAAAGTTACCTGGTGATGGATCGCATCATCCAGGCCTGTAAAGACACCGGTGCACAGGCGGTACATCCGGGTTACGGCTTTTTGTCGGAAAACTCAGCTTTTTGTGAGGCGCTGGAGAAAGAGGGCATCGCCTTCATTGGTCCAGCGACCTACGCCATCGAAAGTATGGGTGACAAGATCACCTCCAAGAACCTGGCTGAAGAGGCCGGTGTTAACGTCATTCCAGGCTACACCGACGTAGTTAAGGATACCGATCAGGCGGTTGAGATCGCCAACGGTATCGGCTACCCGGTCATGCTGAAGGCCTCCGCCGGTGGTGGTGGTAAAGGCATGCGTGTCGCTTGGAACGAAGAGGAGTGTCGTGACGGTTTTGAGCGTGCCACCAACGAAGCGCGTTCATCCTTTGGTGATGACCGTGTCTTCATCGAAAAATTTATTGAAGAGCCGCGTCACATCGAAATTCAGGT
>JAKSCN010000434.1 GCA_022360595.1 Chromatiales bacterium | reverse complement strand
TAATGAACGGATTACATAAAGGGTAGGAAAGCTATGCAATACATTGCATTAATTTATGAACATGCAGGCGGTGTGGAAAACCTCTCTGAAGCTGACCACCAAGTGCTGATCGATCAGCACAATGAGTTGATCAGACAGGCGAAGGAGGCGCAGGTCTATCTCGGTGCGAGTGAACTCAAACCGGCTGCATCCGCATCTTCAGTACGTATCCGAAACGGTACGCCTGTGGTGACCGATGGGCCCTTTGCCGAAGCCAAAGAGCTGTTTGTCGGCTTCTACCTGTTTGACTGCCCCGACCTGGATGCCGCACTGCATTGGGCCAGCATGATTCCGACTGCATCAAATAGCGGTGTCGAGGTTCGTCCGTTGGATGACCCAAATTGTGGTGCCGGCGCTCCGGTTGAAGCGATAGCGGTCGATAGTGATAAGTCACTTTATGCACTGCTTAATTATCTCGATGAGGGGTTATTGGAGGCCTACAGTGAAGAGGATACGCAACAGCTTATCGCCGAAAACACTGCCATGGCGAACCATGCAAGGGCCGCGGGTGAGTATATCTCCGGTGGCAAACTGATGCCGCCTGCCACCGCCACAACGATTAGTCATGCAGAAGGTAAGCAGCAAATTCTGGATGGCCCTTTCGCTGAGGCAAAAGAGGTACTGCTCGGATTTCATATGGTGGCGGGTGACTCTATCGGGAAAGCGATCGATTACGCCAAGCGTATTCCCGATGCCAGAGCGGGTGTGGTTGAGGTGCGTCCCGTTCAATTCCATGAACAAGTGGGAGAACAGGCTATTCAATGGAACAGCTCGGAATAGTCATCAAAGCCTCCCGGTCACACGCTCTTGCAACACTGATCCGTCTGCTGGGTGACTTTGATCTTGCGGAGGAGGCCATTCAGGAGGCGGTCTATAGAGCCGTGATTGACTGGCAGAGCAAAAAAGTGATCCCGGAGAATCCTGTGGCCTGGCTGGTGCAGACGGGACGCCGCTACGCGACCGATGTCGTGCGCCATCGCGAGATGGCGCAACGCCATCATCAAACATTGGCGCCTTTGCAGACAGAGAGTGTGGAGCAGGATCAGGATGAAGAGATGAGCAGCATGCATCTGCCGGATGACCAGCTTCGATTGATTTTTACCTGTTGTCATCCGGCGCTGGCCCAAGAGGCCCAGGTAGCATTGACACTGAAAACAGTGGCTGGGCTGAGTATCGATGAGATTGCGCGAACCTATTTGACTTCGGCAAAAACGATAGATCAGCGCTTGACCCGGGCCAAGCGCAAAATCCGGGATGCCGCCATTCCTTATCAGGTGCCAAGTGAGGAGCAGCTAGAGGTGCGGCTTGAGGCTGTCATGAGTGTGCTCTACCTCATCTACAATCAGGCCTATACCACGCTGAAAGGTAGTGAGCTGCTGGATAAGCAGCTGTCAGAGACGGCTATCTATTTGACTCGAATGCTTAGCCGACTTATGCGCGGCAATCCGGAAGTGCAGGGTTTGCTGGCGCTTATGTTACTGCAACACGCCAGGGCTGCGGCACGTAGCGATGACCAGGGGGCACCTGTACCACTGGAACAACAGGACCGGACTCGCTGGGATCAAAAGCTGATTGCCGAAGGCACGGTATTAGTGGAGAAGAGCTTACGGCATCAAACACCGGGGCGCTATACCCTGCAGGCCGCTATCGCCGCTGTGCACTGCCAGGCCAAGCAGCCTGAAGAGACGGATTGGGAACAAATTTCTATGCTGTATGATCTGCTGGAGGGGTTAACACCTGGCCCGGTGGTTACTCTCAACCGGGCAATCGCCGTTGCCCGTTGGAAGGGGGCAGATGTGGGGCTGCAGATTCTCGATACCCTCCAGCACGAGAAGAGTATGGCGGGGTTTCAGTACTATCACTCGGCGAGGGCCGGTTTACTGGAAGAGATGGGTGACTACTGTGCCGCGCTTGCAGCCTACAGGGAGGCGCTGCGTCTTTGCCGTAATAGCGCCGAGATAGGCCATCTGCAATCACGAATTGAGCAGATTGAAGAGCACTGTGGCCCTAGGAGGCATTAACAGGCCCTAGGAATTTTTGCTATGTTTGAAGTCGGTTGTGCTCCTTCGCTTGTCTTTAATAATTAGACTCATTATGATTGGCTGCAACTGGTAGCCACCCACGCCATAGGGATCAGGCAGCTAAGTGGTATAACTAATTGAAAATCTTATAAGATTTATCGAATTCCAAGTTTATCCTTAGATATTTCCTGTTCACAGGGAGGGGTACTGGTGGGTGCCTTGGGTTAGAGATTTGTCGGGTCGATTTGTTATGATCGGCCTGTTGTGGCCCAGCGGCTGTGATGCGGGCAGATTGTCCGACAGTCATCAGAGCAGGGCGGAGGAAGATCACGATCTGTTAGCCCCGCATCTGTATGCGTACCTGAAAGACGCTATCTGCAAGACGTTAAATGTCGTCCTTTGCAAGATAGCGTCTTAACAAAAAATTGATATGGAATAGTTCCTTTTATTCATTAGCGTAGCATTTTTAAGGAGAAGTTTGATGAGCACACTAGTTGGTAAGCCAGCACCTCAGTTTACAGCACCCGCGGTTCTGGGCAGTGGTGAGATTGTTGAGCAGTTTGATTTTGCCAAAGAAACCGAAGGTAAATATGCATGGGTTGTCTTCTACCCACTGGATTTCACTTTCGTATGTCCTTCCGAGCTGATCGCTCTGGATCACCGTGTAGAAGAGTTGAAAAAGCGTAATGCTGAAGTGATCACTGTCTCTATCGACTCTCAGTTCACTCACAATGCATGGCGTAATACCGCAATCAAAGATGGCGGTATCGGTCCTGTGGGTTACACCATGGTTGCTGACCTGACTCACAGCATTTGTCAGGACTACGGTGTTGAAGTGGAAGGCGCTGGTGTTGCTCTGCGCGGCAGCTTCCTGATCGACAAAGAGGGCGTTGTTCGTCACGCTGTTGTCAACGATCTGCCTCTGGGTCGTAACATCGACGAAATGATCCGTATGACCGACGCGCTGCAGTTCCACGAAGAGCACGGCGAAGTTTGCCCTGCCGGTTGGCAGCCCGGTAAAGCCGGTATGCAAGGTTCACCGGAAGGTGTTGCCGCTTACCTGGCAGAGAACGCTGAAAGCCTGTAATCGGCGCTGATTGGCGTGGCGCTGGCCTATCTGCACGGTAGGTCAGCGTCGTTTATCCTCCCTCCTTTATCTCTTCTTCTCCACTTTAAATCGTTTTATTAAACCGCTCTTGGTTGCGGCGGCCTCTCATTGTCTATCCCTAGGATCTGTTTGATCGGTTCGGCGCTATTCGTATTGCTCCACACCTCTATCTCCCTATTTCGTGCGCCAGTCCTAAATTTTGTACAAACATGTATTGCAAATACAAATGATAATGATTATCATTAACTTAAAGTTGAGTTAAATGAGGAGTCAAAGTCATGGATCTATATTTGGATGCTTGGTTAGAGCGGAGAGACCCTTGTGTGAGAGTACTGGATCATCAGAGTGGAAAGGAGGTGTTTCGCCTGACCTCTGAGCGGGTACAGGAGTTGATCGAATCGGGTGATCTGGATCCAGCTAACCTTGAGAACTCTACTTACTGTCTTGAGTTGATTAACGATTTGAAAGCGCGGGTAACGTTTGTCAATGATCCAACCCGCCTGCGCGCACCAGCCTATTTGTCCGGGGCAGCCCCACACTCCAATAGTGTCAGCAAACTGTAGTGGCGGGGAGTGACCATGTGTGAGCAATGTCAAAAGAAAAAGTTACCGCCCGGCCTGGTTAACAAACGTCGCTTAAAGTTGTGGGAGACCAACCCCAACTTTCACTGTGCAATCTTGGGCACCTGCCTGAGTATGGATGATCTGCGCAAGATACTGCGACAGTCGGGCGTTACCCTGGAGGGGCAATACACTGACTATGAACTCCACGCCACGCTCGTGATGCAGGGCGAGGAGAAGGGACGAGCAGCCAAAAATATGCAGAAAATGCTCGACCGAAAATATAGCCGTTGGATACAACTGCTATCGCGCTGTAAGCAGAACAGTGAGTTGGAAGAGTACTGGCGTAGTGCCATGGAGACGGGTGATATCGCCGGTATGTTCTGGGCGATCATGACCCACCCTGTTGCCAGTGCCGATGTGGTGAAACGCGCCTATGAAGATGTGCACATGTTGTCCCATCTGCAGGGGGCGTCAAACCGCGCGGACCTGAAGCGTTTGAAACAGTTGGAGCAGGAGCATAAAACGCTGCAAGAGACCTTGAGTAAGACCAGACAGACGCACCATCAACAGATTGCCCGCCGTGATGAGGTTATCCGTAAACAGGAGCAGGAGCTATTGTCGGCCATGTCACGCAGTGCTCAGTTACCAGCGGGTGATGATGAGAGTGAAGTCAGTGAGCTTCGTAAGCAGAACCAGATGTTGGCCAAACGTCTGGACTGGACGGAGTCACAGCTGGCTGATCGTGACGTACGCGTGGATGAGATGCGTGAAGAGATTGCCGGTCTGAAAGAGCTTTTGGCCGAAGCGTGTATGGAGAACGACGCTATGGTGGAGGCGATGGAGGGGTTGCTGGGTGAAAAAGATAAGGGAACCTCCGAATCGCCTATGCAGATCGATCTCAGTGGTAAGCGTATTCTCTATGTTGGCGGCCGATCGACTTTAGCGCCACATCTGCGTTCACTGGTGGAAGCGCATAATGGCCGTTTCGAACACCATGATGGTGGATTGGAAGATAGCCGCTATGGGTTGCAATTTTCTCTGGCGGGTGCAGATATGGTTTTCTGTCCTATCGACTG
>JAKSCN010000501.1 GCA_022360595.1 Chromatiales bacterium | reverse complement strand
TTACGGGCACATCGCGATTGAGGTTGATGATGTTTATCACGCAGCGGATTTGATCAAGACCCGTGGTGGAAAGATTCTTCGAGAAGCTGGCCCAATGAATGCTGGCACCACGATCATCGCTTTTGTTTCTGATCCTGATGGGTATCCAATCGAACTGATAGGTAAAAAATGAGAATCTGTGTTGAGGCAGCGCGAAAGCTTATGTAGCAAAAAGATAGTAAGAAATGAAGCGCCTTGACCTCTGTAATAAGGTCAATGGGCGCAGTTTGGTGGAGGCGGCGGGAATCGAACCCGCGTCCGCAAGCACTCCGCCTTAGGTCCTACATGCTTAGTCGTGTCTATTGTCTTTAACCCCTCACTGCCCGACCGACAGGGCAATTGAAGTGGCGATTCCGTAAAAGTTTTAGTGATTTGGTCCCGGACTTACCTCGTCACGATCTTGTGAGATATGACGCCTGAAAAGCTGGACGCACAAGCACGGCTCCAGTCAGACGGCACCCTACTGGGTATTAAGCAGCGAGTGCGTAGTTGTCGTCGTTTGCAACTATCTTTTTGCAGCATGATTAACGAGGTTTCTGCATCCTCGGCATGCACCTCAGGTTTTGCCACCCACGTCGAAGCCAGGTCGCCCCCAAAGCAGTAAGTGGGACAGTTTATGTGGCAATTGGTTCCTTGACAAGGATTAGTGTGATTTAAGTATCCGCTGTTTATCGCGTTGCCAGTCGCGATCCTTTTCAGAGGCCCTTTTGTCGTGCTGTTTCTTACCTTTGGCCAGGCCTATTTCGACCTTTGCATACCCCTTCTTCCAGTACATGGCGAGCGGTACCAGGGTGTAACCTTTACGGTCTACATGTCCGATCAGGCGATCGAGTTCACGCCGATGGAGCAGTAGTTTACGGGTGCGCAATGGATCAGGGTTGATGTGGGTCGATGCGGTGTTGAGTGCTGAGATGTGGGCGCCAAACAGGAATGCCTCGCCCTCTTTGATAGTGACATAGCTCTCGGTCAGGTTGAGACGACCCGCACGCAGGCTCTTCACTTCCCAGCCTTCCAGGGCAATGCCTGCTTCGAAGCGATCTTCAATAAAGTATTCGTGTTTGGCCTTTTTGTTCAGTGCGATGGTGGAACCGCCGGAACCAGCCTTCTTTTTCGGTTTCTTTGCCATGGGCGGGCATTTTAGTGGAGCAGACCTCGATGGGCCAGCTTTCTTGGTAATTTACCTAATTAAAGTCAGTTTAATACCGATCGATTCTTGTCAGTGGAGCCACTTTTACGCGAAAATGCCAGCCTCGCAAAAATTACAGGATGTAGTGTAGTCAGCAGGACGCGTTGTTCTTTGGTCTGATCATGATGATCAGCAGTTTGTACCCGAAAGGGGAGGGCATTTGTCGATACGCACTTCCATGCACGGTCAATGGTCATCAAGACTGATCTTTATCCTTGCCGCGACAGGTTCTTCTGTTGGGCTGGGTAATATCTGGAAGTTCCCCTATATGGCAGGCCAGAATGGCGGTGGCGCTTTTGTACTGGTCTATCTGATCTGCATCTTCATGATCGGTGCGCCGTTGTTGATGGCCGAGACTCTGATTGGCCGTCGCGGACGCCAGAGCCCGATTAACTCCCTGGAGACCTTGGCCTGGGACGAGGGGAGAAGCCGCTCCTGGCGTATGGTGGGAGTGATCGGCATTCTTGCCTCTTGGTTGATCATCTCTTTTTATAGTGTCGTTGCCGGCTGGACCCTGGCATATAGCGTGCGAATGGGCACAGGCGCACTGGATGGCGTGACTGCTGCGGGGGCGACCAGTATCTTCAATGAGCTGATTGCAGATCCCGAGCGTCTGCTGGCCTGGCACACTATTTTTATGGTGTTGACCGTCGCGGTTGTCTCCCGCGGTGTTCGCTCCGGGCTTGAGCAGGCGGTGAGGGTCTTAATGCCGCTGCTCTTTATGCTATTGCTCTTTCTGGTCGGCTATTCAGCCCTGAAAGGGGATTTTACTCAAACGGTTGATTTTCTTTTTACCGTTGATATCAATGCCATTACCCCAGCCACTGTTTTGATGGCTCTGGGGCACGCCTTTTTTACCCTCAGTTTGGGGATGGGGGCGATTATGATCTACGGCTCCTATCTACCGGCGGATGCTTCCATTCCCCGAGTGACTATTCAGGTGATGCTGATGGATACCCTGGTGGCACTGTTGGCCGGTTTGGCGATTTTCCCCATCGTTTTTACCAACGATTTACCGCTAACCAAAGAGGTGGGGCTGGTCTTTCAGACCTTGCCAGTAGCCTTTGGCCAGATGCCGGGGGGAATGTTTTTTGGCATGCTGTTCTTTATTCTGCTGGTGTTCGCTGCGCTCACGTCGGCAATTTCGCTGTTAGAACCGATTGTGGCTTGGTTGGTTGAATCGCTTTCGCTCAAGCGTGTCCACGCTGCGATTATGGCCGGTTTTTCCAGTTGGGTGCTGGGTATCGTGATGCTGCTGTCATTCAACCACTGGGCATTTGAGTTTGACTTTTTAGGTCAGACCAGGGCTAATGGTCTTTTCGACATGTTTGATCTGGTCACCACAACTTTTCTGCTGCCGGTGGGCGGTTTTGCGACAGCCGTCTTTGTGGGCTGGATATTGTCGAAGCTTGTAGTGATCGATGAACTGGGAGGGCACGGAGTGTTCTTCCGCGTATGGTATTTCCTGATAAGGTATGCTGCGCCACTGGCGGTGGCGTTGATTTTTCTGAATGCAATTGAGGTTGTATAGTTGCCGATAGTTAACAAAAGTGCATTGGTGGCTCATTCGACAAGGGAGATGTTCGATCTGGTCAACGATGTCGAGTCATACCCTTTGTTTCTGCCTTGGTGCAGTTCAACGAAACTGCTGTCCCATGAAGACGATCTGTTGTGTGGGGAGTTGGAGGTTGCGCGGGCAGGTATTAAGCAACGCTTCTCTACTTGTAATCAGCTCTATCCATTCGAGCGTATCGACATCAAGTTGAAAGAGGGGCCGTTTAAGCAGCTCGAAGGGGGGTGGCGCTTTACCGAGTTGCGTGAAAACGCCTGTAAGGTCGAGCTGGAACTCCATTTTGAGTTCTCCGGGGCGCTCATCAATAAAGCATTTGGTAAAGTATTCAATCAGATAGCAGGTACGCTGGTGGATGCCTTCTGCCAACGGGCCAATGAGGTGTATAAGTGACGAGTGACAGCATAGAGGTAGAAGTAGCCTATGCGACGGCAGAGGAACAGGTGATTCTGTCGATTAAGGGTGAGCATGGACTGACCGTTGAGCAGGCGATTCTCAACTCCAAAATTATTGAGAAATTTCCCGAGATCGATCTCCAGACGGTAAAGGTCGGTATTTTTGGTAAAGCGTCCAAAAAAGATGCCGTGCTATCAGCCGGTGACCGGGTAGAGATCTATCGACCGCTGATTGCTGATCCCAAAGAGGCGCGCAAGAAACGTGCGGCGGAAGGGAAACAGCTTAAGAAAGGTGGTGGCGCCAGTAAGGACAAAACAGACAACGAGCCGGCTGGCAATGAGAAAGGTGAAAAAGCGGCTGGTGGATAGCAACCGCTTATCTTAGGGCCTGTTGGCAACAGGCCCTAAATTAATTGATCAATTCGTCATCCCCTGACTCTATACCCACCTTTTCCATCATCCTGGTGAGAACGCCTTTCTCTTCCGGCTCATAATCAGGCACCGAGACAATCGGCTCCTCTTTGGCTGGAGGGATCTCTGCGGCAGGCTGGGGGTAGAGGTCGCCCTTGATCTGAGTAAGACGGCCGTCTTCAAAAAAGAGAGCAACCCTTGTCTGCTCGCGTTCCTTACCGCCCGGGCGAAAGCTGTAGATGTAATCCCAGCGCTCCTCGTGGAAGGTATCAATCAACATGGGCGTGCCCATCACATAGCGTACTTGGGTTTTCGACATGCCGGGCTTGAGCTTATTGACCGTCTCCTGGTCAACCATATTGCCTTGCTGAATGTCTAACCGATATACGAAAGGCAGCTTGTCCATGGCGTTGGGAATAACGCTGCCAACCTTGTCGACGGTGGAGCAGCCACCGGCGGCGAGGCTTGCGCCCAGTACCAAATAAGTGAGAAGCTTTTTCATCAGGTCAATTCGGCCCATATAAAAACTTAAGATGGGCTGCATGATACCTGATAAATATCGACAAGACATCTAGCAACCGTGGAATCGTACGGGTTGGTAAGCTAGAGAGAGGAGATTGACTTGGAAAACCAAGAGATACGCAATGCTGGTCTGAAAGTGACTGGTCCCAGAGTCAAGATTCTTGAGATTCTGGAGAGTGCGGGAGAGAAGCACCTGAGTGCTGAAGATGTGTACCGCCTACTGCTCGACAACGGCGCCGAGATTGGGCTGGCGACGGTTTATCGCGTGCTCACCCAGTTTGAAGCAGCCGGTTTGGTCGAGCGCCACCATTTCGAAGGCGGCTCTTCAGTCTATGAACTGAATAAGGGTGAGCATCACGACCACATTGTTTGTGTCATCTGTGGCAAAGTGGTGGAGTTTGTTGATCAGACAATTGAGAAGCGCCAACGGCAGATTGCCACCCAAAAAGGCTTTGAGCTGGCGGATCATAGCCTTACCCTCTACGGCCGTTGCACTGATCCCGACTGTAGCTTAGGTAAGAAGGATTAGTGTTAACAGGCCCTAGCAAGCCCTGGTTTAAGTTGTCTCTAAAAGGGTTTGAGACAGGTCGATCATCTCGCGGGCGTGAGCCAGCGTCTGTGGGGTAATCTCCACCCCCCCCAACATCCGGGCAACCTCTTCGATACGCTGATCTTCGTTGAGAGTAGTGATCTGGGTACGGGTACCCAGTTTGTTGTCTTTCTCTTTCTTTACCTGTAGATGCTGATGCCCCTGGGAGGCGACTTGGGGCAAGTGAGTGACACAGAGTACCTGGCGGTTCTCGCCCAGACGGCGTAGCAGACGCCCGACGATCTCCGCAACACCACCCCCGATACCGACATCCACCTCATCGAAAATCAGTGTGGGTACCTGAGCACACTCAATGGCAGCTACCTGAATAGCCAGGCTGATACGCGATAGTTCGCCACCAGAGGCGACTTTGCTCAACGGCTGGGGAGCATGTCCCGGATTGGCGCTCACGAGAAACTCCACCCGGTTCAGGCCACTCTTACCCGCTTTTTCAAGGGGGAGCTTTTCGATCTCTATTTTGAACTCACCATCGGGCATCCCCAGGGTACTGATTGCCTCGGTCACCTGCTGTTGCAGTTTCTTGGCGGCCTTCCGGCGACTACTGTCGAGTTTATTTGCCTGGGCCTGGTATCGCTCTGTCAGCTCGTTACACTGCTGTTCCAAGGCATCGAGTTGAATGTCCGCTTGCTCCAGTTGTTTCAGCTCCTCTTGCCGCTGAACCAGTTGTTCGGTTAGCTCCTCCGGGCGGCAACGGTATTTGCGCGCCAGATCGTGTATTTCGCTGATACGCTGTTCCACTTGCTGGAGTCGTTGGGGGTCCAGTTCTATGGCATCACTGTATTGGCGCAGCTCGGTGCTCGCCTCTTGAATCTGAATAGTGGCGTTCTCAATCATCTCTCGGCAACTGTCGAGCTGGCTGTCGAGGCTGCAGAGCGCCTCTATCTCGGTAAGTGCGTGGTTGAGACGTGCCTGGGCGCTGTTGTCATCGTCGTAAAGCAGGGTGAGTACCCGGTAGCTGCTCTCGGTCAGTTGACCTGCGTTGCTAAGGCGTTGCAGTTCCCGGTCCAGCTCCTCCAGTTCCCCTGGGGAGAGTTTTAGCTGGGTCAGCTCATCAATCTGAAAGCGGAGCAGATCAAGCCGATGGATGCGTTCACTTGAGGCCTCTTGTAGCTCACGCCATTCAATCTGGGTCTTTTCCCAAGCTGTATATGTGTCAGCCAGCTTGTTGAGTTGTGCGTGATGGTTGGCATAACTGTCCAACAGCGCTATCTGGTGATTGCGCTGGAGCAGGGAGTGGTGGGCGTGCTGACCGTGGATATCGACCAGCCGCTGTCCCAGACTCTGTAGCGATTTCAACGTAACGGGTGAACCGTTGACATAGGCTTTGGAGTTGCCGTCACGCACCAGCACCCGACGCAGTATGCATTCAGTGCCGTCATCCAGCGACTCCTCTTCCAGCCACTGTTGGACTCCGGGCAGGTCACCCGTTTGAAAAATCGCAGTGATTTCGGCGCGCTTGCTGCCTTGGCGAATCATGCCATTGTCGGCACGCTCGCCCAGGGCCAGACCGAGGGCATCAATCAGAATCGATTTGCCCGCGCCCGTCTCCCCGGTTAACGAAGTCATTCCCGGGTGCAGTTCCAGCTCTACGGCGGAGACGATCGCCAGGTCTCGAATATGGATACTACTCAGCATAGGCCTTCCAAATCCCTGGTTAGTGAGGATGGCCGCCCCAGCCCAGCTTGGCGCGGAGGATATTAAAGTGGTCATGATCCTTGGGATGGATCAGCCGTACAGGATTCTGATGCTTATTGACGGTAACCTGTTTCTGTACCAGGGTTTGGCTATCCTGGCCGTCGCAGGTAAAGCGCACATGTTCACTCTCGGTGTGACCGCAGACGACAATTTCGATCTTGCTGTCTCCACTCACTACAATGGGACGGTTGCTTAACCGGTGCGGGCAGATCGGTACCAGTACCATGGCGTTTAAGCTGGGGTGCATTAGCGGGCCGCCCCCGGACAGGGCATAGGCGGTGGAGCCGGTTGGTGTGGAGATGATCATGCCATCGGAGCGCTGTGCGTCCACAAAACGGCCGTCGATATAGGTCTCGGATTCGATCATCCGAGCGGTGTTCCACTTGTGGATGACCACGTCGTTGAACGCCTTGTGGCGCTCACCGTTGATCTCGCCAGAGAGCAGAAAGCGGTGCTCTTCATCGTAATCGCCCGCGAAAATTCCCTCCAAGGTCTCAAACATCTCATCAGGCGATACATCCGCCAGAAAACCGAGCCGTCCGAGGTTGACCCCTACCAGCGGAACATTGTGGTCCGCCAGATCACGGGCCGTGTGGAGCAGGGTGCCGTCACCCCCGACTACCAGCGCCAGATCGCACTGTTGGCCGATGGTTTCGATAGAGCCTATCGCCAACTGGTGATCGCCGATACGCTTGGCTGTCTCCTGTTCCAACAAGACGTGCTGACCGCGCTCGCGCAGGAAGCTAGCCAGCTTCAGTAACGTATCCCGGGGACTGGGGTCGCCCCGTTTCCCGATCAGACCGATGGTTTTGAATGTTTGCGGCATTGTTGATGAAGCGCTTGAGCCCTTGTTTCCCAGAAAAGGTGGTGTTGAGCGGAAAGTTAACACGCCTGTCTGCGGGTGCCAATATGAGACATCGGTTCCACCGGCTGAACTGGAAGGTTTTTCCCTTGACACTCCCGCGCTGGGACATGAATAATCGCGGCAGAGTTGGCACTCTCTGGCATCGAGTGCTAAACCATAAGGAGACCATGGTATCCGAGGCGAAGTGTGGCAGGGCAGAAATCAATAAAAGATTCAGCGTTCAACGAGAGGGCTCAACAGCTACTGAAAGTGCTGGTGGAGCGCTATATCCGTGATGGTGAGCCGGTTGGCTCCCGAACCCTGGCGAAAGACTCCGGCCTTGAACTCAGTCCGGCGACTATTCGTAATGTGATGTCTGATTTGGAAGACCTGGGACTGGTCGCATCACCCCACACATCCGCTGGGCGTGTGCCCACGGTAAGCGGCTACCGGCTGTTTGTAGATTCGCTGCTGACGATCAAACCCCTCGATTCGGTAGAGGTACAGACCCTGCGCCAGCAGTTGAGCTGTGATGATGATCACTCCGGGTTGGTGGAGTCGGCCTCGAAGCTGCTCTCCAGTTTTACTCAGATGGCCGGCCTGGTGATGATTCCCAAGCGTGAGCATGTGGTGTTTCGTCAGATCGAGTTCTTGCCTCTGTCGGGTAACCGGGTGCTGACCATCCTGGTGACGCGGGAGGGCGAGGTGCATAACCGGGTGATCAACACTCGCAAGGTGTACAGCGCATCGGAGTTAGAACAGGCCGCCAATATGCTCAACCAGCACTATGCAGGCTCTGATCTGGAGGAGATGCACGGCAAGCTGATCGAGGAGATGCAGGTTGCCAGAGATGACATGAACAGGATTATGCAGCGGGCCCTGGAGATGTCGGAACAGGTTATCTCGCCCAGCAATGACAACGATTTTGTCATGGCGGGGCAGACCAACTTGATGAACTTTGATGAGTTCTCCCATATGGATCGTCTGCGCCAGCTATTCGACTCATTTAGCGAGAAACATGAGCTGCTGCATCTGTTGGATGAGTCAATGAGAGCCCAGGGAATCCAGATCTTTATCGGTGAAGAGTCCGGTTATCAGCCACTTGACCACTGCAGTGTAGTAACAGCGCCGTATGAAGTGGATGACAAAGTGGCCGGTGTGCTTGGCGTGATTGGGCCGACCCGTATGGCCTACGACCGGGTGATCCCGATTGTTGATGTCACCGCAAAATTACTTGGGGCGGCCTTGAAAAAGCCATAACCGCCCCAATAGAGGGGAATTGAATTCCAGCGGATGTGAATCTCATTCGGCAGCGAACAGCGCCGAAAGGGGCTGATATCCGCATGATTATCGTCAACGGTTAATTGTTAGAGGTAGCAGAATGGATAAAGAACAGGAAGCGGTCGAACAGCCGGAACAGAGTGACACCGAAGAGACTGTCACCACCGAAGCGGCCGATTCTGAAGCGGCTGAGGCCAGTAGCGAAGAGGATCTTCGTAGCCAACTGGAGGAGGCCCTTAACAAGGCGGAAGAGCATCGCGATCAGCTGATGCGGGTGCATGCGGAGATGGATAATCTGCGCAAGCGCAATGAGCGTGACCTGGAAAATGCCCATAAATTCGCCTTGGAACGCTTTGTTAATGAGTTGCTGCCGGTGATGGATAGCATGGAGCTGGGATTGAGCGCCGCTCAGGACGAGAAAGCCGATATCGCCAAACTGCGTGAGGGCACCGAACTGACCCTGAAAATGCTGACCGGTGTGATGGAGAAGTTCGAGGTGGTGCAGATCAACCCCGAAGGTGAGCCCTTCAACCCGGAATTCCATCAGGCAATGTCCATGATGCCCCGGGACGATGTGCCGGCGAACACTGTCGTTACCGTTGTGCAGAAGGGTTATACCCTCAATGGTCGCCTGGTGCGCCCAGCGATGGTCATGGTTTCACAGGCCGCTGGCTAACAGATTGAGAGACTCTTTTTCGAGAGACTTGAAAAAATCAGGGTTATACCCCATCTGAGTAAACAGCTGATTTTAGAACAAAGATTTAGTTTTTGGAGACACCGAACAATGGGAAAAATCATCGGAATCGACCTGGGTACCACCAACTCTTGTGTCGCCGTAATGGAAGGCGAGAAGACCCGGGTGATCGAAAATAGTGAGGGTGATCGTACTACACCTTCAGTTGTGGCATACACCAATGATGGCGAAGTGCTGGTTGGCCAGTCTGCCAAACGCCAGGCGGTGACCAACCCAAACAACACACTGTTCGCTATTAAGCGTCTGATCGGTCGTCGTTATAAAGATGACGTGGTTCAACGCGACATCAAAATGGTGCCTTATGCAATCGTGCAGGCCGACAACGGCGACGCATGGGTTGAGGCCAATGGTAAGAAGATGGCGCCGCCGGAGATCTCTGCAAAAGTACTGCAGAAGATGAAGAAGACCGCGGAAGACTACCTGGGTGAAGAGGTTACCGAAGCGGTTATTACCGTACCGGCGTATTTCAACGACTCTCAGCGTCAGGCCACCAAGGATGCCGGCCGTATCGCCGGTCTCGACGTAAAACGTATCATCAACGAGCCGACTGCCGCTGCCCTGGCTTACGGTATGGATAAGCAGACAGGTGATCGCAAGATCGCGGTGTATGACTTGGGTGGTGGTACTTTCGATATCTCTATTATCGAGATTGCGGAAATCGACGGTGAGCATCAGTTCGAAGTGCTCTCAACCAACGGGGACACTTTCCTCGGTGGTGAAGACTTCGATATGCGTATCATTGATCACCTGGTCGACGAGTTCAAAAAAGAGCAGGGCTTTGACCTGCGCAACGACCCGCTGGCCCTGCAGCGTCTGAAAGAGGCGGCGGAGAAGGCGAAGATTGAGCTCTCTTCCAGTCAGCAGACCGACATCAATCTGCCGTACATCACGGCTGATGCGACAGGTCCTAAGCATCTGAATCTGAAACTGACCCGCGCCAAGCTGGAGTCACTGGTTGACGATCTGGTCACCCGTACTATCGATCCTTGTAAAGTGGCGCTGAATGACGCTGGTTTGTCTGCCTCTGAAATCGATGATGTGATCCTGGTTGGTGGTCAGACCCGTATGCCGAAGGTTCAGGAGACTGTAGAAGGCTTCTTTGGTAAAGCACCGCGTAAAGATGTCAATCCTGACGAAGCCGTTGCGGTCGGCGCGGCGATTCAGGGTGGTGTACTCTCAGGCGACGTAAAAGACGTTCTGCTGCTCGACGTTACTCCGCTGTCACTGGGTATCGAAACCCTGGGCGGCGTAATGACCAAACTGATCGAGAAGAACACCACTATCCCGACTAAAGCGCAGCAGGTCTTCTCAACTGCTGATGACAATCAGACTGCAGTGACTGTACACGTCCTGCAGGGTGAGCGTGAACAGGCCGGCGCCAACAAATCACTGGGCCGTTTCGATCTCTCCGACATTCCGCCGGCACCGCGTGGTGTACCGCAGATTGAGGTGAGCTTCGATATCGATGCCAACGGTATTCTGCACGTTTCGGCGAAAGACAAGGCGACGGGTAAAGAGCAGTCGATCCGTATCACTGCGTCATCCGGTATCTCCGAGGATGAGATCGAGCGTATGGTGAAAGATGCGGAAGCGCACGCTGAAGACGACCGCAAATTCCAAGAGCTGGCCCAAGCCCGTAACCAGGCGGACACCATGATCCATGCGACCAAGAAGTCGATGGAAGAGCTGGGCGACGACAAGATGGAAGCTGGCGAGAAAGAGGCTATTGAAGCCGCTATCAAGGATCTGGAAGAGGCGATGAAGGGCGACGATAAAGACGCTATCGAAGCCAAGACCAAAGCCTTGACTGAGGCTTCCGGCAAGATGGCTGAACGTCTTTATGCCCAGAAGGGTGGTGCGGAAGGTGCTGCACCGGAAGCTGACGCTGCGGCCGCTGACAGCAACTCAGGTGGTGACGATGTTGTTGACGCCGAGTTTGAAGAGGTCAAAGACGACAAGTAATCACTGGCGCGCAGACGCGCAATCCGCCTGGCGGAGACAGTGATGTGTGCGAGACGCAGCGGGTTTCCGATTCGCTGCGTCTTCGCGTATCAGACGATTAAGATTGGAAAGACCGGGATGAGTGACCGGTGATGGAATGAAGTGAATTGACCATGTCTAAGCGTGACTATTACGAAGTCCTGGGTGTAAGCAAGAATGCCAGTGAGGCTGAACTGAAGAAGGCCTATCGGCGGCTTGCCATGAAATATCACCCGGATAGAAATTCCGGTGACGGTGCCGAGGAAGCAGAAAAAAGCTTTAAAGAGGCGAAAGAGGCCTACGAAGTGCTTTCCGACGCGCAGAAGCGCACCGCATATGACCAGTTCGGTCATGCGGGTGTCGATCCCTCTATGGGCGGTGGTGGCCCGGGTGGCTTCGGTGGTGGTAACGCCAATTTCAGCGACATCTTTGGCGATGTGTTTGGTGATATCTTTGGTGGCGGTGGTGGCCGGGGCGGCTCGCGTGTTCATCGCGGTGCCGATCTTCGCTATAACCTGCAGCTATCGCTGGAGGATGCTGTTGCCGGCACCACAGTAAAGATCCGGGTGCCGACCATGGTCAAATGTAACGTCTGTTCCGGTACCGGCGCCAAGAAGGGCTCTAAGCCCAAAACCTGTGATACGTGTGGCGGTCACGGTCAGGTGCGTATGCAGCAAGGCTTCTTCTCTGTACAGCAGACTTGTCCCACCTGTCACGGTAAGGGGTCGGTGATTACCGATCCCTGCTCCGCCTGCCATGGGGTTGGGCGTGTTGAACAGCATAAGACCTTATCCGTGAAAGTGCCCCCAGGCGTGGATACGGGGGATCGAATTCGTCTGGCTGGCGAAGGTGAAGCGGGTGAGAATGGTGGTCCGTCCGGTGATCTTTATGTGCAGGTTCAAGTTAAGGAACATGAGATCTTCTCGCGGGAAGATAATCACCTGTTCTGTGAAGTGCCGATCAGTTTTGTGACTGCCGCGCTGGGCGGTGAACTTGAAGTGCCTACGTTGGATGGCAAGGTGAAATTGAAGATCCCGGCAGGCACCCAGTCGGGCAAACTATTCCGCATGCGTGGTAAAGGTGTTAAACCGGTGCGTGGTGGGGCCGTGGGCGATCTGCTCTGCCGGGTAATGGTGGAGACGCCGGTCAATCTCACCGACAAGCAGAAAGAGCTGCTGCGCCAGCTTGAAGAGAGCATGCAGGGCTCTGTCGAGAAGCACAGTCCGCACTCAACGACATGGGTGGATGGCGTAAAAAAGTTTTTTGAAAGTATGGGCTTCTAACGGCGGGTTGGACAGTTCGGGTCGCCATTAAAATAGCGTTGCGGTGCAATTTCCATGTTGTCTCCGCAGCATCAATAACAGAATCAAGGGGACGGGCAGATGATACGTGTAGCCGTTGTAGGCACCGCCGGCAGAATGGGTAAAGCACTGGTTCAGGCTGTAACCGATGCCGAGGGTTTGGTGCTTGGCGCCGCCACCGAAAGGGCAGAGAGCACTCTGATGGGCGCTGATGCTGGAGAAGTGGCCGGTGTAGGCAAGCTGGATGTAGCTATTACCGATGACCTGGCGAAGGTTGTCGATGATTTTGATGTGGTGATCGATTTCACTTCACCGGCTGCTACCATGCAACATGTCGCGCTCTGCCAGGCCCATGCCAAGCAGATTGTTATCGGTACCACCGGTCTCGATGATCAGCAGAAAGCGACGTTGGAAAAAGCTGCCGAAACTATCGGCGTGGTATTTGCGCCGAATATGAGTGTCGGTGTCAATCTCTGCCTGAAGTTGTTGCAGACCGCAGCCAAGGTGCTGGGCGACACGGTTGATATTGAGGTGATCGAAGCCCATCACCGTCACAAGGTAGATGCCCCCTCGGGTACCGCTTTGCGTATGGGCGAAGTGGTGGCTGAGGCTTTGGGGCGTGATCTGAAAAAGTGTGCAGTTTATGGCCGTGAAGGCATCACCGGCGCCCGCGATCGCCAGACTATCGGTTTTGAGACTATCCGCGCGGGCGATATCGTCGGTGAACATACGGTGATGTTTGCCGCTGAAGGTGAGCGGGTCGAGATCACCCACAAGGCCTCCAGCCGCATGACCTTTGCCAACGGTGCGGCCCGTGCCGCCGGTTGGATTCAGGAGAAGGGCAAAGGCTTGTATGACATGCAGGATGTTCTCGGCCTGTGATGGTCAGGGGCAGTAACGGTCAGTCCCCAGGGCTACGGCCATAATCAGATTTGTAATGGAGCAGCAGATGTACGAATTTAATATCACATTGAATCAACCTTTCGCTGAAGCTATTGAGACAGTGAAAGCGGCGTTAATGGAAGAACAACTGGGCATCGTCAGCGAGGTGGATGTTCAGGCGGTATTCAAGGCGAAAATGGATAAGGATATTCCCAGTTATCGTATTCTGGGCGCCTGTAATCCAAAACTGGCTGATCGGGTATTAGCCGCCGAGCCTAATGCCGGGGCGCTGTTGCCCTGCAACCTTGTGGTTCGGGCCGAGGGTGATAGCACAGTAGTGAGCTTCATGGACCCGGTTACCGTCATGGGGCTGTCTGAATCTGATGAAGTACAGGCTGTCGCGGCCGAGGCCAAAGAGAAGCTGCAGCGTGTCGCTGCTCGTCTGCAGTAGAATTGCCGCCATGCAACGCATCGCTGCTCTGTTGTTGTTACTGCTGCTGGTCGCCTGTGGCGGTGAGCAGAAGACACCGGAGCAGCAGGTGCGTCAACTGATCAAGGAGGCTGAAGTCGCGGTAGAGAAGCGCTCTGTCACCGAGACGATGCCCTTTGTTTCCCGTGAGTATAGTGACCAAGGTGGTCGTGATCGCAAAATGCTCACCAAACTGTTGGCGGGTTATTTTCTCAGCCATCAGAATATCCATCTATTGGTGCAGGTGAAAGAGGTCACCACCATCTCTGATGAGCAGGTACGGGCTGAACTATTGGTTGCTATGGC
>JAKSCN010000542.1 GCA_022360595.1 Chromatiales bacterium | reverse complement strand
GTTCTTAAGCAGCATCTGGAAAATGAAATGGTCCGGTTTCTCATTCAGGCTGAGCATACAGGTAAGCACACACCCTTGCCCTCGACCAGTTATCTGCAGGGTTTTTGGCAGGATAATCCTGCACTACCGGAAACAATCAAGGACTTTCCACTTGGTTATCATGAGGTGATGGATAAACTCTATCATGAAGAGCATGTTCTGGTCAGAGAGGTGCCCGGTCCCAATGAGATGGTGTATTTCGTACTGCAAGAGTCCAAATTCAGTTCCATCTATGAGTATCAGGAGGGGGTCTATTCACTGCTGTTGTTGATAGCTGGGATAGTCGTTATGGCCAGTGTGTTGGTAGCGCTGGTTATCGCCCGTATGTGGGCAAAACCGGTCACTGACCTGGCGCAGGATGTGTCCGAGGGGCTGAATATGGGTGGTGTCTACAGCGGCTATCAACGCCGCGATGAAATAGGCGTATTGAGCCGTGCTTTTGCTGATCTGGTACAACAGCTGAAAAAACTGCTGGTCAATGAAAAATCCTTTACCCGTTACGCCAGCCATCAGATGCGCACCCCCCTGGCGGTGATCCGCAACTCCTTGTCGGTGCTGCGCCTGCCTTCGATCAGTGAAGAGAAGCGCCAGCGTAGCCTGCAGCGTATTGAGTGTGCTTGCGACGAAGCAGAGCGGATAGTGGAGCTGTTCCTCTGGTTGGGTCGAGAGGAGGAGGTGGCGTTGGAGCCGGTGTTTATTGCCCCGCTATTGCAAGAGACGCTGGCCAATTTCAAGCCCTTGATTGCAGGGCAGTCGATCGATATTCGGCTTCAGGGTGATCCCAATGTTCAGGTGCTGGCGTTGCCTTCGTTGGTTTCGGTGGTGTTGGATAATCTGCTACGCAACGGCATTAGCTATGGTCGGGACTATCTGCAGGTGGAGTTTAGTACTTCGAACCTCTGTATGACCAATCCGGTGTGGGAAGAGGCTAAGGACGTGGATCAGTACGGCCATGGTCTGGAGATTGTGCGCCGGGTTTGCCAACGCCTCGACTGGCAGCTGCAAGTCTCCGAATCAGAGGGTGTTTTCCAGGTCTGCATCGGTTTTGCTGAGCACAAGGGTTGATTACGTTCGCGTCTGCTATTTGGTCTTCACACTTTTGGACAAAAAGCGAAAGTGCAGGAACTGGTGAGTAGTGTCTACGTCGTCAGCCTGAATCACTATGTCAGTCTGGTGAACCTCTCCAGTTTCACCGGTTCCAATGTTGACGGGCTAGGTCAAGTGTCCTACAGTTTGCTATTAGGACACTTGACCTAGGGCCTGTTGACACTAATTTGATTGTCACTGTTGAGCCTGAAAAAGCACCACT
>JAKSCN010000016.1 GCA_022360595.1 Chromatiales bacterium | reverse complement strand
TTTCTGCGATCACGCCGGGCTGCTCGAAGATCTCCTTCAGCATGTAGTGGCGATAGGGGCCTTTGTCGACACTGGCGTCGGACATGGTGGACTGTTTGACTTCGCGCTCTACCAACATGCCGGCAGCATCGTAGATGGTAACCCCGTCACGCCGCACTTCAGCAATATCGCCCTCTTCGAGGAAGATGAAACGGCGGGTCACCGGCAGCAGGGCCGCGGCATCTGAGCCAATGAAATTCTCACCTTCACCCAGACCAATCACCAACGGACTGCCCGCCTGAGTCACCACAATACGTTGATCATCATCAGGGCTGGCTGCTGCCAGGGCGTAGGCGCCGGTCAGGTCCTGACTTACCTCCAGCACGGCCGAGAAGAGGTCTTTGCCGACCTTCAGTTTGTGCGCCAGTAAGTGAGCGATCACTTCGGTGTCAGTTTCTGAAGTGAAGCTGTAACCCCACTCCAACAGTTGGTCACGCAGGGCGTTGTGATTTTCCACGATGCCGTTGTGCACCACAGCAACACTCACGCCGCTAACATCACTCATCTGCGGGTGGGCGTTACGCTCGGCAGGCACGCCGTGGGTGGCCCAACGGGTGTGGGCAATGCCGAGATTACCGGTCACGTCAGTATTGTCCACCGCCGCCTGCAGCACGGCCACCTTACCCAGCGCACGAAAGCGCTGGAGTTCACCCAGTGCGGACTGGATGGCCACGCCAGCGGAGTCATAACCGCGGTACTCCAAGCGTCGCAGCCCCTCCATGAGAATCGGCATCACGTCTCTATCGGCGATAGCACCAACAATCCCGCACATAGTGGTTTAGTCCTTCGGCTGTTTCACCGGACGGTTCCAGCTCTTCAGGCTCATCTGCTTCGAGCGGCTCAACGTCAAGGTGTTGGGAGGGGTGTTTTTGGTGATGGTGGAGCCAGCCCCAATGGTAGCCCCTTCGGCCACTTCGACCGGCGCCACCAGTTGGCTGTCGGAGCCGATGAAAGCGTTGTCACCGATTACCGTCGTGTACTTATTAGCACCATCGTAGTTGCAGGTGATGGTACCAGCGCCAATGTTGACCGTTTTTCCCACCTCAGCATCGCCCACGTAACTGAGGTGATTGATCTTGCTGCCCTCATCGACCGTGGACTTTTTGATCTCAACAAAGTTGCCCACATGCACCTTGGCCGCCAGTTTGGTATCGGGGCGCAGGCGTGAGAAGGGACCAATGATCGCTTCAGGGCCAACCTCGGCCTGCTCGATGACGCAGTTCTCCTTGATCTGCACACCGGCCGCGATCCGGCAGTTACGCAGCACCGTATTGGCGCCAACCTGGACACCATCGCCGAGGATGACATCACCTTCGATCAGCACGTTAACGTCGATCTCAACATCCTGACCCGCCTGTAGGGTGCCGCGCAGATCGAAGCGCGCGGGATCGCGCAAGGTAACGCCGGCGCGCATTAGGCGCTCGGCCTCAACTTGCTGGTAACGGCGCTCAAGCTCGGCCAACTGTACCCGGTCATTCACCCCCATCACCTCAAACTCATGCTCGGGTTGATGGCTGCCAACCGCGATACTTTCGGCGACGGCCATCGCAACGATGTCGGTGAGATAGAACTCACCCTGGGCGTTACTGTTCTCCAATTTGGCGATCCACTGCTGCAGCTTACTTTGATCGGCAATCAAAATACCGGTATTGACCTCGCTGATTGCCAGCTCTTCGGGTGCGGCATCCTTCTGCTCGACAATACGCTCAACCTGACCCGCAGCGTTACGCACGATGCGGCCATAGCCGGTGGGATCATCCAGATTGACCGTCAGCAGCACCAATTCGGTCTGTTGCGCCTTATCGGTGAGAGCCTGCAGCGTCTCTTGTTTGATCAGCGGCACATCACCGTACAGCACCATAACGCGATCCACGTCGGCGAGGGCGGGTAGCGCCTGCTCAACCGCATGGCCGGTGCCCAGTTGCTCGGCCTGTTCTACCCAGGCCAGGTTGGAGTCATTGATGGTGTTGAGCACCTGCTCACCGCCGTGACCGTACACCACCGCGATACGATCCGCCTGTAGCGATTTGGCGGTATCGATGGCATGGCTCACCAACGGTTTATCTGCCAATTTGTGCAGCACCTTTGGCAGAGCTGACTTCATCCGGGTACCCTGGCCCGCGGCAAGAATCACCACACCCACGCTCATTGTCGTTCTCCACTATCCCCTGGTTATTTATGACCAAACTTTCAGTTAATCGAGCAGCTACCGGTTGGCGGCGCCATATCGTCCGGTGTGGCATCACGCACTTCGCGGATGGTAACGGTGATCTTCAGGGTTTTACCGGCTAAGGGGTGATTGCCGTCGACGGTCAACTTGCCGTCTTCAATCTTGGTCACGTAGAAGTTTTTCACCTCACCGTCGGCGTTCTGCATCTGTACCTCGGCGCCCAGTTGCCTGAACTGCGGGGGGACATTGTCGATATCGTCGGTGAAAGTAAGATCGGGGTCGTGGGGGCCGAAGGCGTCTTCCGGCGGTACGATCACCTCAACCTTATCACCCACGGATTTGCCTGCCACGGCTTTATCCATGCTGCCGATCAGTTCGGTATCGCCACCGTGGACATAGCTGACCGGAATATCGTTTTGCTCCAGCACATTGCTCTCCATATCGGTGATGACATAGGTGAGTGAGACAAATTTTCCGGGCTTGATCACATCTTGGGTCATAGTCGGGCAACTCCAAAAATAGAAACGGGCCTCCCTGGGCAGGGAGGCCCGCTATTGTAGCAGCTTATTCGGTTATCTGGCTGTGCCGAAATTAACGCGACCGAACAGAGGCAATCGCCGTCATATTAAGCAGCCCGCGCACCGAGATGCTTGGGGTGACAATATGCGCCGACTCTTTGGTGCCGACCAGAATCGGGCCAATCGCCACACCATCCGCCAGGGTCTGCAGCAGATTGAAGGAGATATTGGCGGCATCCTGATTGGGCATCACCAGCAGGTTGGCCGGATCGGTCAGTTTGGTATCGGGAAAGCGGGTTTTCAGACCAGCGATTTTCAGCGCCATATCGGCATGCATCTCACCTTCCACCACCAGCTCCGGCTGCTCCTGGCGAATGATTTGCAGCGCTTCGCGCATCTTGATCGCTGAGTCGGAGTTGCGGGTACCGAAGTTGGAGGACGAGAGCATCGCCGCCCGCGGCTCTTCACCAAACCACTTCACCTCTTCGGCACAAAGACGAACATTTTCCGCCAACTGCTGGGCATTGGGGTCGTCCTGCACATAGGCATCGGTGATAAACAGCGTGCCGGTGTGCATCACCAGGGCATTCATGGAGGTAAACTGCGCCACGCCAGGTGCACGCCCAATCACTTCATCGATGTGCTGCAGATGATCGGAATAACGGCCACGGGTGCCACAAATCATGGCATCGGCGCGACCACCGCACACCATCAGTGCAGCAAGCACGGTGGAGTTGGTGCGCACAAAGTAGCGCGCCTCAATTGGCGAGTAACCTTTGCGCGCCACCTTACCGTAGTAAGCGTCCACATACGTGAAGTAGTCTTCATGATCGTGGGGATCGACCAGATCGAAATCCTCGTCCGGCTCAACATTCAGGCTGAGGCTTTTGATCCGACGCTCAATCACCTCACGGCGACCAATCAAAATCGGGCGGGCGATACGTTGTTCGACCACCTGCTGAACAACCTGCAGCACCTTCTCATCTTCACCCTCCGCGTAGACCACACGGCGGGCCTTTTCGCGGGCGCTGTCGAAAACCGGTTTCATGGTCATGCCGGTTTTGAAGACGGAATGGTGCAGTTGCTCACGATAGGCTTCGATGCTCTCCACCGGACGCTGGGCAACACCGGTCTCCATCGCAGCCTGGGCGACGGCAGGGGCGACGTACTCCATCAAGCGCTGATCGAACGGCTTGGGAATCAGGTACTCGCGACCAAACAGCAGATTCTGCCCACCATAGGCAGAGCGCACGATATCGGACGGCTCGGCCATCGCCAGATCGGCAATTGCGCGTACCGCTGCCATCTTCATCTCTTCATTGATCTGGGTCGCCCCAACATCCAGGGCACCCCGGAACAAGAAGGGGAAGCAGAGAACATTGTTGACCTGATTGGGGAAGTCGGAACGGCCGGTGGCGATAACCGCATCCGGGCGGGCCTCTTTGGCCAGATCCGGCATGATCTCGGGCGTTGGATTGGCCAGCGCCATGATCAGCGGATTGTCCGCCATCTCCTTCAGATATTCGGGCTTGAGTACACCGGCGGCGGAGAGACCGAGGAAGATGTCAGCGCCGGGCAGTGCCTCTTGCAAGGTGCGTATGTTGGTATCCTGCGCATAGCGGGCCTTGTAGGGGTCCATCTCTTCGGTACGGCCCTCGTAGACCACACCGGCGATATCGGTAACGATGATGTTCTCTTTCTTGAGTCCCATCTCAACCAGCAGATCAAGACAGGCGAGGGCGGCAGCGCCGGCGCCGGAGGCGACCAGTTTCACCTCGTCGATCTTCTTATTAACAACACGCAGGCCGTTGTAGATCGCCGCTGCAACCACAATCGCGGTGCCGTGCTGATCGTCGTGGAAGACCGGAATGTTCATCCGCTCTTTCAGGCCCTTTTCGATGATGAAGCACTCGGGCGCCTTGATATCTTCCAGGTTGATGCCACCGAAGGAGGGCTCCAGGCGAGCCACGGTTTCGATGAATTTTTCGGGATCGAGCTCATCGACTTCGATATCGAACACATCGATATCCGCGAACTCTTTAAACAGTACCGCCTTACCTTCCATTACCGGTTTGGAGGCAAGACCACCGATAGCGCCCAGACCCAACACAGCCGTACCGTTTGAAATAACGGCAACCAGATTCCCGCGGGCGGTATAGTCGGCTGCAGTGACCGGATTAGCTTCAATCTCCTTACAGGCGTAAGCCACACCGGGTGAGTAGGCCAGAGACAGATCACGGGAGTTTGCCAGCGGTTTAGTGGCTTTTATCTCCAGTTTGCCGGGCTTGGGAAAACGGTGGTAATCCAAGGCACTTTTTTGCAGCTCTTCTGACATCGCAACAGATTCCTCTCAGTTCCAGCGGGGTTATCGTACAGACCGGTAATAATGAGAAGCCCACTCTTACCAGAGTGGCACTTCAGGTGGGCTCTATCAAGGTGAGCTTGGCCGCTTGTGCAGACTGCACTACCGGGTCAGGATAACATTACACTTTATAAGAAAAATGGATCTTCGCCATAGATTCTACTAATATCAGACTGCAAAAGCAGACTCAAAATTATCAGCCTTTTGCAAATTTATTAATTTTTTATGACGATCCGGTCACTTTTTAATCCACGCTAACCGGCACCACCAGCACAGGCCGATCGATGATATGGGTCAGTTTGCGGGCTGTTGAGCCGAGCAGACCATGGTGAAGACCGGTTTTGGTGTGGGTTCCCATGACGATCAGATCCACCCCCTTTTCATCTGCAAATTTCTTTATCGCTTCGGCCGGATGACCACTGACCACCACGATATCCGAGACACACTTCGGATCAACCTTCAGTTTCGGGTCAGCCATTTCATCGGCATAGAATTTCTCCAGGCGCTCGCGCATCTGTTCCAGCACTTTTTTCAAACTGCCTTCGGTGCCCACCTCTTTAGCACTACTCAGGTAGGTCTCCAACACCCACTGTCCGCTGTCACTCAACGGCTCAACTGCGTGGAACATGATCACGTTGGCATCGTAGTGCTTGGCCAGGCCGATGGCGTGGCGAAATACCGGCCGCATGTTGTCGCCCAGGTCAGTGGCGTAGAGGATGGTCTTATAGGTTGGAAAGCTCATGATTGAACCCTTGCAGTCAAAAAATCAATACAAAAGCCCCGGCACTCCGTTACGAATGCCAGAGCAGGGAGCCCTATACTGCCGGGCCTAAAGTTATGAAAAACAGCGGGCCTCCCTGGAACAGGAGGCCCCTACTAGGTACCAGAGAAACCTCTGATCAATTCATGGCCGGATGCTCTGAGGTCAAAATCGCCGACTTCTGCGTTAGAAAACTGGTCAATAGCCTGCTATTAACTGCGTTTTCTGCCTTGAATTCGACAATTTTACCTCTCAGATCATTCCGTCCAGAATTAATCATAGGTTCCTCAGTTATACCCTTTGAGATGATCGATATATTCCGGCAGGAACAGTGAGATCTGGGGTATGTAGGTGATCATGATCAGGAATACCAACAGTAACATCAGCCAAGGCAGTGCCGCCTTGATTACCCAACCCATGCTGTTGCCGGTGATACCAGCCGTCACAAACAGGTTAAGACCGACTGGCGGTGTCAGCATACCGATCTCCATATTCACCACCATGATGATACCGAGATGGATAGGGTCGATACCCAGCTGCGTAGCGATAGGGAACAGAATCGGTGCCATAATCAGAAGGATTGCCGAAGGCTCCATGAAGTTCCCCGCCGCCAGCAGCAGAAGGTTTACCACGATCAGGAACATCCAGGGCTCAAGACCCCAGGCAACAATCGTCTCAGCGATAGCGTGTGGAATGCGCTCGGTGGTCAATACATGAGCAAACAGCATCGCATTGGCGATGATGAACAGCAGCATGATACTGACTTTGGCCGCATCCATGACCGTCTTGTTGATCTCCTTGTCAGCCACACTCTTGGGGAAGGCCCAGGCAATCTGCAAGGTGTTGCGCACCATCATTTTGCCAATCGACTCACCTTCATGACGCCAAGGCTGGTTCTTCAATGGCCCCATATCCCGATAGCCAAACACCGAGACCAGGAAAGCGTAGACCGCAGAAACCGCTGCCGCCTCGGTCGGACTGGCGATACCGCCATAGATAGAGCCGAGTACGATAACGATCAGCATCAGGCCGCCGGAGGCGCTAAAGCCTGACGCCATCAGCTCCTTGAAACCAGGCCAGGGTTGGGAAGGCAGCTTCATCACCCGCGCCGCAATGTAGATGGCCACCATCAGGAGCAGCCCCATCATCAGCCCCGGGATAAAACCGGCCATGAACATCCGGGCCGCAGAAACCTCGGTAGCCGCCGCGTAGACCAGCATCACAATGGAGGGCGGAATCAGAATACCCAGAGTACCGGCGTTGGCAATCACACCCGCCGCGAATTTTTCGGGGTAGCCTGACTTCACCATACCGGCGATCACAATAGTACCGATCGCCGCTACCGTTGCAGGCGATGAACCGGAGACCGCAGCAAACAGCATACAGGCCATAACCGACGCCATCGCCAGACCACCGCGAATATGACCAACACAGTCGACAGCAAAGCGGATCAGTCGCTTGGCCACTCCACCAGTGGAGAGGAAAGCGGAGGAGAAGATGAAAAACGGAATCGCCAGCAGCGTATAGTGTTCGGACAGCGCCTCAAACAGCTTTAGCGCCACGGAGGCCAACGAGTCATCTGAGAATATCAAAATTGTTGTAATGCTCGATAGGCCGAGGGCGATCGCAATCGGCATACCGATCAGCATGCACCCAAACAGGAGCAGAAAAAGAACAGCGGTAGTCATTACTTCGGCTCCTCTTTTTTATTGGTATCTAATGGACTTTCTTTAGCCAGTTCCTCGGCGATATGCATGCTCTCCTTGGCTTCATCAGCGTGGCGGAAACCTTCCGCTTTACCAGTCAGAATGGCCCAGAGCAGTTCAAGCAAACGCATCACCAACAACCCTAAGCCAAGCAGCAGAATACTGTGGGCAATCCAGGTGGGGATCGGCATATCTTCCAGCTCAATACCGATCTTCTTCATCTTGCTGAGATAGACCCAGGAGCCGTAGAGAAACAGTCCACAATAGGCGAGACTGCCGAGCACCGCCAAGGTACTGGCGAGTCGATGCAGCAGTGGCGGTAACAGCTTCACAAAGGCATCGACACCGATGTGAGCACCCACTTTCAAGCCGTAAGAGGCACCAAAAAGGACAAACCAGGCGGAGATATGGAGGGTCAACTCCTGACCCCAGAGAAAGCCGGCACCAAAACCGAAGCGCATGATCACTTCGATAAACACCAGCAGGGTCATAGCGACCAAGAGGAGGGCGATGATGCTCTCCTCCGCTTTATTCAGGGCGCGTATAAACATCGCATCAATCCTGTCTGAGTAGAACTTGCAGCAACGGGCCGTCCCTGGCCCTCTCGATCAAGCCGTTGGCCTAATCAGTTATTAGAGTTATACACATTCAGGTCATTGCCCTTTCCTCCTTTTAGAGGGCATTAGCTTTGTGGCCAAAAATAGTGTTAAATTGGAAAACGTTTTCAGGAGATAATAAGATGATTGTGTTGTTTTCAGGTACAACAGTGCAA